>CAUZVZ010000053.1:0-17395 GCA_963583605.1 Gemmatimonadales bacterium UBA6960 | reverse complement strand
GCGGCCGGCTGTCGGACTCCCACGGCGGAATGAAGCCCACGAGCACGTCCCGATCGACGGGCCCGATGCGGACGCCATCCCTCCAGTTGATGTGCCGGATCGGGTTGGACTCGGAATCGATGGCGTACACCATCTCGTCCTCGGTGATGAAGAGGTCGCTGATGCGCCCGTACTGATAGCGCGATTCCAGGTAGTTGCCCGCCTGGTCGAAGATCTCGAGGCGGTGATTGCCCCGGTCCGCGACCCAGAGTCGGCCCTGCGAGTCGAATTCGAGGGCGTGTGGCGTGCGGAACTGACCGTGATCCGTGCCGATCTCGCCCCATTCCATGATGTACTCACCGTCGGGCGAGTACTTGACGATGCGGCCGGTCAGCCCCGCCGCGCGCCCTTCGGTCATCTGCTGCTCCGTGATCATGCCCTGACCGCTGTGGCCGTCGGCGACGAAGATGCTACCGTCGGGCGCGACGATCACGTCATTGGGCTGCCAGAGGTGATCCTGGTCGTTTCCGGGCTGTCCGGCGACACCGAGGCTCAGAAGCAACTCGCCGGTTGGGCTGAACTTGTGGACCTGGTGACCTTTCGTGCCCGCGTCGTTGCCGGCGAAGTCCGTGACCCAGACGTTGCCTTCGTCGTCCGCATAGATGCCGTGGGGCGTCACGAAGATTCCGGCGCCGAAGTTGGCGAGAATCTCCCCGTTGTTTCGGTCAAACTTGAAGATCGGGTCCACGGGGTTGTTATCGCAGTTGACCCCGGCTCCACCCGCGGATCCCGATGCGCAGCGCTCGTACCCCCAAACATGTCCGTCCGTCGGATCGATGTCGAGGCCGGCGGTGGAGCCCCACTCCCGTCCCTCGGGCAGGGTCGCCCAGCTCGCGATACGTGTCGGGTTCGGGTTCGGGAGTCCCTCACCCGTGATCGGGTTGGCTGCTGCTGTGGCCATCGCGGCCGGTGGCCCGGACTCCGCGGCGCACCCCGCGATAGTCGCGGCACCAAAGAGTACGAACATCAGAAGTCGTAACGATGACATGGTCCACCCCCCAACGCGAATTTCGATTTCGCCGCGGCACGGCCGCCGGCGCCGGACCCAGGAACATTGGTCGTCAGTGCCGGGCGCGCAAACCATGCACCCGCGAGCTAAATCCCCGCCGTCGCCTCGAGCACATCCCGAATGATCTTCTGATGGTGCTCGGTGTGGAGCGCCGCAAACTGCAGCCATTGGGTCGCGTTGAGATCGCCGAAAGCGAAGTGATTTCGTGTGGTTGGAGACGCCTGTAACTGGGCCAGGGAGCCCTCTAGTCCCTCGACCCGCTCTCTGGCTCTTCGCAACCGTTCCGCCAACTCCGCGGCGCTGGTCCCTTGGGGCCGCGTTCCCTCGGGGGCCTTACCTCGACCCCTCGGAAATGCACCGGAGAGCAGGACGACCCTCCCGACCATGTTTGGACGACCGCCCGTGTCGAGCTCGGGATCCCCGTCTCGGGCTCGCTCGAGCCATTTCACGGTGGTCCCGTTAGCGATCGAGAGATGCTCCAGATGGTCCTTCACGCTCCACTTGGAAATCACCGGCGCGGACGCTTCGCACCGGACAGGATCGGATACCTGCTCGATCATGAGGTCCAAGCCGGCGAGGAGTCGGGCGTGGGCTCGGAAGATCTTCGTGCTGGTCATGGGTCTCCGCCGCCAATTGCACAGGGTCTGGGCGCACTCAGGATCAGACCGAGGTCAACATCCGGGCGCGGGCCGGTAGGCGCAAGCAGAAATCCATCAAGAACATGCTTGCACATTGAAGCGAGGCACCTCAGTATGCTTCTTGCGGATCAGGGCTTCCGGTGCCCGCCCGAAGAGCCCGCAGCGACGCCCTGATTGAGAGACACCTGGCCTCGTCGGCGAATCCGACGCCGGTCCCCAGAGAGAAGTGTCACAAGGGAGGAAGATCGCGATGAACCCCTCAGGTCATAGGGCTTGGTACCGGACGCTCTTGAATCTTTCGTCGATCGCCGTGATGGGGGCCATTGGCGCGCCATCGCTGATCGGTCAGACGTCGAGCCCGGTGCGGGATGCCAGCCTCGGTAACACCGAGCCGTATCTCTACGCCGCGGAAGATTTCGGGATCGATCCAGCAGGGGTGACTTATTACAAGGACATCGCCCCGATTCTCCGCGAGAACTGTGTGAAGTGCCATACGGCCTCAGGGATGGCTCCGATGGCGCTGACGTCGTACCCGGAGGTGCGGCGGTGGTCGCAGAGGATCAAGGAACGGACCGCCATCCGCGACCGGCGGGGGGCGATGCCGCCGTTCTTCGTGGAAAGGAACATCGGAATCCAAGAATTCCGCGACTCCGAGTACCTCAGGGACGAAGAGCTGGCAAAAATCCAGGCCTGGGTGGACCACGGAACTCCCGAGGGCGATCCGGCCGACGCGCCGCAGGGTGCAATGGCCCTGGGTGAGTCGGACGTGGCCTGGGCGGACGGCGCCATCCCGTGGGAGCTCGGAGAGCCGGACCTGATCGTGCCGATGGACGCGGTGACGGTGCCGGTAGTCGGCCCGGACCAGTGGGGAGATTTCGGCATGCTCCCGACTGGGCTCGTGGAAGACCGTTATGTGAAGGCCGTGCAGGTCCGAGAGGTCAGCGATCTCTCCTTCGACGACCCGGCCCTCGAAGGCACGGTGGGAGGACGCTTCGTCTGGCACCACATGAGCTATGGGGTCCGCGTCCTGGACGAGGACGGGAATGTTACAGGCGACAGGATCAGCTATCCCATTCACGAAGTAGGACGGAACGCGGACATCTTCCCGGAGGAGGTCGGCTATTCTTTGCCGGCGAACTCCGTCATACATCTGGGTAACGGGCATTTTCGACCGAACCAGGTTCGAGAGACTACGGCGCATCTCGAATTCGGCTTCTACTTCCATCCCATAGGTTACGAGCCGCAATACCGCCGCCAAGGCAGCGTGGCCATGGGAAATGGTATCGACGTCTATGCGAAGCCGGGGGAAGCGAACCAGCGGTTTGAGACCTTCACGGTGCTGGATCAGCACACGAAGTTCTACGTCTGGGAGCCGCACCTCCATGCACCGGGAATGCGGGCGTGCATCGAAGCGATCTGGGGCCCCGTCGTGCACACGCTCAACTGCGCGGGCTACGACCACAATTGGGTGAAGCAGTATCTGTACGCCCCGGGTTCCGAACCGCTGCTGCCGAAAGGCACCGTGGTGCGCTACGTCGCCTATCTCGACACCACGGATAACAACGAGAACATGGCCGACAATAGGAACTGGCAAGGAAGCGGCCGGCGCTCACAGGCAAACATGTTCCTCGAGCTGGGTTGGGTGGTCCGCCTGACGGACGAGGAGTTCCAGGCCGAGATGGCCGTGCGGAGAGCGGCGATGAAGGACAGGAATGACTTCGATATCGGCTGTCCGCTCTGTTGGGCCTTCGAAGAGGAGAGTTTCGAGACGCGGCCAGCGGCGGACGACAGTGGGGGCGGCGGCGCCCAGTGAAGACAAGATGTGGGCTACTGATGGCCCCATGGGCAGCGCTCTTCCTCTTCGACGGAGCGACCGCTCAGACCATGCACCTGCAAGGCGAGAGGTTGTTTCCAGCGTTCGACGGGTGGGAGCAGCAGGCGGACGGCTCGATCAAGCTCTGGTTCGGCTACTTCAATGAGAACTGGGAGCAGGAATTCGACCTCCCCCTCGGCCCCGACAACCATTTCGCGATCGTGGAGATGGGAGACAACCCGAACCTACAGCCGGGCGAGGCGTTCGAGGTGTCCTACGATCCCGAAGACGCCGACCAGGGACAGCCGACCCATTTCTTTCCCCGTCGCAATCCCTTCCTCTTTACCATCACCGTGCCGGGGCGCGAGGAGTTTGGTGGGCCGGAAACCCGGGAGGTGGTCTGGACGCTCACCGCGAACGGGAAGACGCAGCGAGTGTACGCCTCGCTTGCTGGAAACTATGCGATCGATGGCCAGGCGATGTCCACGGATGTGGGAGGGAACTTCGGTAGTACCCATCAGGATCTCCGGACCAACATGTTCCCGGAGCTTGAGGTCGAGGGCGGAAGCGAACGGACCGTAAGGGTAGGGGAGTCCTTGAGGCTGGTAGCGTTGGCGGACGATCCGGACAACTACCCCCCGAGAAGAGAGCGCCCGCGGCCACAGTCAGTGGACGATCTCTACACTCCCCCACGGGGATCAGTCGTCAGGAGCATACCTGGCCTGCGGTTCTCGTGGATCGTCTACCGGGGTATCGCGGAGCACGCGACTTTCCGCCCCACCCAGATGAAGACGTGGATGGACTCTCGTATGTACGCGAATTCTCCCTGGTCGCCTCCGTACATCCTTCCCCAGCCGCCCGAGGACCGGCGATGGGTGTCTGAAATCAGCTTCGACGAGCCAGGAGAGTACGTGCTCCGAGCGGTTGCCAGCGACGGTGCCAGATTCACGTACGAGAACTTGAAGGTCAGAGTGACGCCCTGACTCAGGGCCGCTGGCGCCGCTCAGGCTTGGCGTTCCGGCGAGGTTGGATGACCTGCACGATAGTGTCACGGATCGCTTGATCGGTGACCGCCCGGGCTGAGAGTTCGTCTCGAAGGGCTTCGTTGAATCCGCTGCTCTAAGCAGCCCGTGATCAGCGTGGCAAGAAGCAGGAAGAAGCTGCAGCGAAGTCGTCCCATATTCGCCTTCCTTCTAAGGGACCATACCCGCTGCCCGTCTAGGGCGCGTACGCATCTCCACATCTCAATCATACGTACGAGCCCATCTCCTACCGCGGCTCGAGCCGAACAAAGCGCCTCGGCGGAAACCCCGTCATAATCCGAAACCCGATCCCGTGCGGGTCCTCCCTATTGACCCGAACGGCCTCCTCATCCGTCGCAGGCACCGCTCGGTAGTCACCCCTCACACCGTCCACCGTGACTTGTACACTCGGATTCTCGAGCGCCCGTCTGTACCAGGCTCGCGGCCAATGGTTGGCTGACACGAAGAGTTGGCCGTTGCTCTCGAGGCGAGCCAGGACCCGGTCGTGTGCGGTACCATCCTCGTCCGTGGTGGTGATGACCAGCGTGGTTTGATTCGCGGGCTGGAACAGGCCGAGCATGGACTCGAAGGCGACGACCAGCGCAACGTAGGCCACGAGGGAGATTGCGATCGACTTTGCGGTTTTCACTCTAGGGCTCGTGGCTCGAGAAGACGGTCAATTCAGCACCCGCTGCCTCATCATCTCCACATCCTGCCTTTCATCGCCCGGCCCGCCCTCCTGAACGAACGCAGTCGCCAGAACGACCGGCAAACCGACGATGAGCAGGGCCAGCGCAAACGACGGAAACCAGTCCGGCAGGTTGAGCGCTCCACCGAGCGTGTCCACGACCTGGAGCACCGCCCAAGACCCGACCGCATAGATCCCCGGCACCTGCCAGAGACTTCGGCAATGGATCTCGCGGATGAAGCGCCTGAGGGGGCCGTCAGATGGGTGGCCATGATCCGGACAAGATGCGCCTAAGGCGTGTGGGGCGGCAAGCGTCTTCGCATCCGTATCGAGAGTGTTTGTCGTCTCGAGGCACCCGGAGCTCAATCCGGACGTCCTGATCGAGAACGCCATATCGGGTGCCGGTAAGCCACCAAAGTCGCTATCATTCGGGCCGTTCAGCCGACTCGCAAGGAGCATTCATGATGTCGGAAGTAGGCACAGCGGACCACCCGATCAGGGTGGCCATCATCGGGTCGGGACCGGCTGGGTTCTATACCGCCAACCACCTTCTCAAGCAGAGCGATGTTCACGTCCAAGTCGACATGTTCGATCGTCTCCCGACTCCCTTCGGCCTCGTGCGCTTTGGTGTCGCCCCGGATCACCAGAAAATCAAGAGCGTCACGCGGGTGTTCGACCGCATCGCTCAGGGAGAGAATTTCCGGTTCTTCGGCGATGTGGAGGTGGGAAAGGACATCAGCCTGGCCGACCTCAGTGAGCACTTCCACCAGATCTGCTTCGCCACCGGCGCCGAGACCGATCGGGCGATGGGGATCCCCGGCGAGGATCTCGAGCGAAGCCGCACCGCCACTGAGTTCGTAGCGTGGTACAACGGCCACCCGGACTACCGGGACTATGAGTTCGATCTCTCCGCAGAGCATGTCGCCGTCGTGGGCGTCGGAAACGTCGCGGTGGACGTCGCGCGGATTTTGTGCCGCACACCCGACGAGTTGGCGGCGACCGACATCGCCGACCACGCGCTCGAAGCGTTGAGCCAGAGCAAGGTGCGAGAGGTGACCATGCTCGGCCGGCGCGGACCCCTCCAAGCCGCCTTCACGAATGTGGAAGTTCGGGAGCTGGGCGAACTGATGGGAGCGGACATCAACGTCTTGCCGGAAGAAGTGCGCCTCGATCTCCTCAGCCAGGCCGAGCTCGAGAACACGGATGACGACAAGTTGCCGAAGAAGGTGGAGATTCTCCAAGGCTTCGCTCAACAGCCTCGGGAGGGTAAGGAGCGCCTGCTCACACTGCGGTTCCTGGTCTCACCCGCCGAGCTGATTGCAGGCGACGACGGCGGGGTCCGGGCCATGCGAATCGTGCGCAACGAGCTCGTCTCGGATGGCGGGAAGCTGCGTGCTCACGCCACCGAGCAGACCGAAGAGCTTGCGGTGGACCTCGTCTTTCGATCGGTCGGATACCGGGGCCTCCCCGTGGACGGTCTCCCATTCGACGAGAGTTGGGGAGTGGTCCCGAATGAGGGCGGCCGCGTGACCGAGACCGGGAAACCCGTGCGGGGGGTGTACGTCAGCGGCTGGATCAAGCGTGGACCGACCGGAATCATCGGAACGAACAAAAAGGACGGGACGGAGACCGCCAGCGCCATGCTGGAAGACGCCACGTCTTCCTCCATCCTCGATCCGGCGCATCCCGATCCGTCGACCCTCGACGCACTGGTTCGGGAGCGTCAGCCCCACGTGGTGAACTATGACGACTGGAGCCGATTGGATGCGCTCGAGCAATCGCGTGGCGAGGCCGGTGGGCGCCCGCGCGTGAAGTTCACGTCGCGGGACGACATAAGAGCCGCGCTGACGGATAGCTGAGGGGCTCTACCGAACGCTGAACGCGATGAACTCCGCATGATGGGTCGCATCACTGACCGCCACGACGACGTACTGACTCCCATCCGCCATATAAGTCATCGGAGCTCCCGAGGTGCCGGCCGGTAGCTCCGTCTCCCACAGTACCTCCCCAGTTTGCTTGTCGTAGGCCCGAAACATCTTGCCACCGCCGAAGGCGGGCATCGCCAGCATGTTCGGACTTCCCTCGCCGATGAACAGCAGCGTCCTGGTCAGCAACGGAGCGGGTCGGCCGGGGACACCGAGCTTGGGAAGATCGAGGCCCCGCAGTGCCTCATGGTCGCGGGGACCATCACCGTTCGGCACCATCCACACGTGCTCGCCGGTGTTGAGGTCGATCGCCGTGATGCGACCCCACGGTGGCTTCACTAGCGGCAGCCCCCGAGGGCCCGCCACGCTCCGCGGCGTTCCCCTCACATAGTCGAAGTTAGAGACCTCCGGGTCGGGCTCGACGAGCGCCGCCACGATTGGTGCGGTGATGGACGGCACGTAGAGAACCTGCGTCTCGGGGTCGAAGGCCGCGCCACCCCAATCCGCGCCACCGACCCAGCCGGGCAGCTGCACGGTGCCCTGGGTGCCATCCGGGTCGTCGGAGCGTACCGACGGGGGTGTGAACATCGGTCCGTACACATAACCGTTGAGGATCTCGATCGCCTCGGCACGAAGCTCGAGCGTGAAATCGATCAAGTCGTCAACACCGATGCCCTGCCGCTCGAAAGCCGCAGGCCGGGTCGGAAACGGCTGGGTGGGTGAGGCGCGCTCCCCCGGAACCGTCGAAGGAGGCACCGCCTGCTCTTCGATCGGCCACACCGGTTCCCCGGTGACGCGGTCGAACACATAAGCGAAGCCCTGCTTGGTCACTTGCGCGACCGCCCTGATCGGGCGCCCGTCTACGGTGATGTCGACCAGATTGGGCGCCGCAGGGTTGTCGTAGTCCCACAAGCCGTGGTGAACCATCTGGAAGTGCCACACTCGCTCACCACTCGCGCATTGGAGAGCGACGAGACTCTCGGCGAAGAGGTTGTCGCCCAAGCGGTGCCCACCATACCAGTCGTTCGTCGGCGTGCTCACCGGCAGATACACGTAGCCCAACTCCTCGTCGGCGCTCATCAGTGACCAGACGTTGGCATTTCCACTGTATTCCCAAGAACCGTTCTCCCACGTCTCGTTTCCAACATCCCCAGTCTGAGGAACTGGGCTGAATCGCCACCGTAACTGCCCGGACCGGACGTCGTAGGCCCTCACGTACCCGGGTGTCATCTCCTTCCGGGACGGGTTGTCGGACATCGCCGCTCCGACAATGACCACGTCTCCGCACACCACCGGAGCAGCGTTCCAGTTGTACGGCTCGAGCTCCGGCCCCATGTCTCGCCGCAGATCGACCCTTCCACCTTCACCGAATTCCCGATGCAGCGCTCCGGTCTCGGCATCGAGAGCGACTAGGTGCTCACCACTGACGAGAATGACTCGGCCGTCCGATCCGTCGGTCCAATACGCGAGGCCGCGTGTGCTCCGCGCTCGCTCCACAGCCGTTCCCTCGGCGATTGCGTTGTAGACCCAAAGCGTCTCACCCGTCACCGGATCGATCGCAGCCGCCTGGCCGAGGTTCGTGCTGGTGTACAGCGTGTTCCCCACCTTCAGGGGCGTCGCCAACAGGACGTTGTTGAATCTGAGGTTTGGATTTTCCGCCTGACGCCGATAGTCCACCGACTCCCATCTCCAGACCATTTCGAGACTGCGCACGTTGGTCTCGTCGATGGCGTCGAGGGACGAGTATTTCGTGCTACCGGCATCTCCACCGTAGCTTTGCCACTCCCCGTTCTGAGCGCCCTGTTGGCCGAGGGCAGGCGAGGCCGGCAAGACCACACCGAGTGCTATCATCCACAGCGCAGTCAGCAGGTTCGATCGTCTCAAACGTCGTCGCATCATGGTGTTGTCCCTCATCCACAACAGCCCTCTAGGGCTGTGTTCAGGCAGGTGATGGGGTCGCGCATGACCGACAAGATGCGGCTAGGGCGCGTGGGGCGGCAAGGATCTCACGCTCAACCCACCCAGAATTGCTTGCAGCCTCGCTCGCCTTAGACACATCTTTGTTGAGGCAAGTGCCCCGGGTAAGCGATGTAGAAGAGAGGAGGCCCAAGGTTGAGCCAGCAGCGAATCCGTTCCACGATCATTGCACTCGTGCTCGTACCTGCTCTGGCGATCACGGCCCTGAGTGCCGTGCCCAGCCGGGCGGCGGCGCAGGGGGGCACCCTCCGTTCGATGTGGAGGGACATACTCCGGGCAACATCCGTCTAAGGCGTGTGGGGCGGCAAGGATCTCGCCCTTCGCCGTCGCAACCGGACATGTCCCAGGTCAGCGTCAAAGCTTAGATTGCGCTCACGAATCTTCCGACCACCCGATGACCCACCAACAGTTCGAGGAACTGAAGTCCCTGATTAAGGCGAACGCCCAGGGGTCCAGTGGATCTCGAGGAACTTCGAGATGGCCGGTCGGATGTACGAGGAGCACGGTGGTCGACTGGAACGGCTCGAAGGGCAACTGACCTGAGTCGAAGTGGGCCAAGAACAGTACGCCCGCGACCTTCGTGCCGTCGCCGAGGGCGTGCAGCGCCTCAGGGCCCTAGAAGACTGAACCAAACACCGACGCCAGCTCCGTCTCGGCACACGGCTGAAGGATCGCCCGGGCGTCCTTCACGAGTTGCCACAACATATCGTGTTCCGCAGTCCTATCCTCACATACGACCGGTTCCACAAAGCACTCCCACCAACTGTCCGACTCCTGAAAGCCCACCGTGACCTGAAGGCAGTTCGCAGCGCGAGGAATCTCCATGCAACCTGCATATTCCTTCCCATCCCCGAGGGCGGAAACGCGTGCCATGCAGTCTGTCTGCTCCACATAGCTCGGCTCCTCCAAGCGTAGCTGAGACCGCGCCGACACCATGATGAATCCGGTCCCCAACGGGGCGATGGAACCAGCCTCGGGCGATGCCAGGACCCCGGCGCTCCCGGATGGGGCGCTCGCAGCAGCCTCTGAAGACTCGCTGCCGCCACATGCGAAGACGCCCATCACCACACACACGAAAAGCGTTATGCTCGAGCGACTCCGTCTCAAGATGTTCCGTCCTACAGTTGGCGGGTTCATACCACCCTGACTCCAAATGCGAGGGCCGCTATCGAGCATCTGCGCCGCAACCGCTTCAGCGCTACCGGCTCCCCCCCTCCATCAGGTAATCCCAATGCTCGCCGGCCCGCTCCAGAATCGGCGCCAGGTCTTCGGCCAGCAGGTAGCCGTCATCGATGAGGTCGATCGCCGCCTCCGATACGAGGCCAACGTACTGCTCGCGGCTGTCATAACGATCCTCGATGGCAGGTCTCGGGTCGCCGCTCCGCTGCCGCTCGGCGGCAGTTCGCGGGAACGGAATATAGGAACCCTGCATGCTGGACAGCACATCCTCGGGTCCCGACTCAGCCCGGAAATTGTTCCACCCCGTGAAAGTGGCCAGCGGCACCGCGACTTCCGGCATCATCAAGCCGCCCGTCTCGTTGCCGTCGGCATCGACTTGCGGAACCAGGATCGGAAACGCCGAGGCGACTTCCGGCGGCTCGTACGCGACGATGCCTTTCGTGGCGAACTCAGGACCGTAGTCCACGCGGTAGGCCATGTGCGGCGCGCCCGGCAGAGTGACGCCCGGCAGCAGTGGAAAGTCTAGCTGTTCGGGCAGTACCAAATCGCCGTCTTCGATCCGCGGGTAGTTACTCGCAGGGGGCGTTGAGTCGTCGCTCGTCCAGCTGTTCATGGACAGCATCAGGCTGCGCATGAACCAGGAGTAGTCGTTGGGGTTGCTCAGCTGCTGTCCATTGGTACGCCTCGGCGGGAAGCTGCCCGGGCCGTGCTGCCCTCCGGCAAAGGAGTAGATGCGCACGTTGTCCATCAGCGGACTGTCTTGTGTCCCATCCATGCTCGTATGGATAAGCGACGCGGCGCGCCCCCAGTACTCGTACGACGAGTTCGTGTAGAAGATCTTCGGCATGAAGGCAGGCTCCACCCGGTCGAGCAGCCCCTCGCGCATGCCGGTCTCGGGGTCTGTCTGCGCGATGTCGGTGAAGGGAAAGATGTCGGTCGGGTACAGCTTGTTCAGGTAGGGATGGCCGTCGCGGGACGCCTGGGCGAAGCGGTGGTTGAAGCTGCCGCGGCCGCCACCGGCGACGTGTGACATGACGCCGTCGAACGCCTTTTGGTGGTCCTCGGTTTCGTTGAATCCGTAGTAGAGGAACGTCCGCAGGAACCGCCCGCTCTGCGAGACCCCCCACGCCACTGCCTGGTCGATGGCACCGACCGGGATAGAGAACTCCTCCGCAGCACCGTACTTGAGCAGCGCCACCACGTCTCGGACGGCAGCCGGTCCCAGTCCGACCAGCGGCGGATCCTGTGCCTTGTAGACGACGTCGTAGATCTTGTTGGGCTCGAATCCGCCCTCCAGGTATACCCGGGTGCGGTCCGCCACCACTTGCCCGTTCTCCAGGCGAGCGAACCGCCACTGACTCCGGGGAACGACCCGGCGCGGTTGCTCCACCCCGTCACGCACGGTCATCATGTTTGCCGGATCGTTGGAGTCGGCGACCTCGTACGCGGCATGGTTCCGGTCCGCCAAGGATCGGTCCATTGCCCGCTCCTGTACGATGACTTCGCTTCGGACCAGGCCTTCGATCGCGGTCAAGCCATCGGTGGCGATGGGCGTGGACAGACGCACGAGCCCGTCCCGACCCGGGACGTCGTACTGCCAGCCTAGCCAGAGCAGCGAAAAACCGTTGCGCAGCAGGAAGCCGTCGCCCATCTGCTCGGCGGTCTCCGGGTCCAGACTTCCGGAGGCGTTGTTGAAATAACTCAGCAATCCCTTCCCGCCGCGATTCGACACCTCGTACAGGAGCGTGCCGTTGCCGCGCCACACATCCTTGGGCTTGATCAGGAAGAACTCGGAGGAAAACTCCACCAGGCCATCGGCGTTCCTGGGCGCCAACGCGATGTCGGTGATGATGCGGTTGGCCGGATTGTCGGGATCGACTGCGAAGTAGATGGTGCCGACGATCTTTTCAAACGATCCGGCCAATCCGTACCAGATACCACCGGCCAGATCCACCCTGGAATGCACCACGATCCGCACGACCTCCGCACTCACGGATGACGCGAGGAACAACACGGTCAGAAGAGTCACGATCGTCCGTTTCATGTGTCCTCCTGGGCTGGCCTGCTCGAATATTTGTCACCGGCATCAACCAGCCTGATTCTAGGCGCTGGCCATCGGGTGGACAACTCGGGGGCGTAGCACTGGGACTAAGTCCGTGCGAGGGAGCCTCATGGTACCCCCTTCGGTCCGAGTCGAGCACTAGTGGTCGTCTTCATTCGTCCTACTCGCTCCTACGATCCTGCGTTGACAATCTTCGATTCGCGTTCGCATTTCTCGTCTGGAGCCCAGTAAGCACCGACGTGGCTTGGCGTCGGAAAGTTTCGGGGACCAGCCCAGTGAGTGATGGCGCCCCGCTCCCTCTTTGACATCCCGGTTCCTTCCGTCTATTAGTCGCAATTGTCCTTCGTACACATGAACCGAAGGCTGAGCGTGCCGGCCGCTAAGAGTGCTGCCCAAATGAGGAGGATCGAACCATGAGGCTACTACTGACCGCCGTTACCCTGCTGGCGCTCGTTTCGCCGGCGAATGCCCAACTCGCCGTGCCCAACGAAGCGGGTCTGACCTACGGCCATATGCATCTGAACGTCTCCGACGTCGAGCTCCACAAGCAGTTGTGGGTGGAGCACTTCGGTGGGGTGCTGACGCAGAAGGGTTCGCTCATCGCGGTGCGGCTGAACGGGCTCCTGATAGCGTTCAGCGGACGTGAGCCGACCGCCGGATCACAGGGATCGGTCATGGATCATTTTGGCTTCAAAGTCCGGAGCATGGAGAAGTTCCTGGCCAAGTGGCGTGCTGCCGGTTATGAGGTCGATTCGGAGTTCACGGGCTCTGAGGGTCAGGAAAACGCCTACGTGACCGTGCCGGACGGCGCCCGGGTCGAGCTACAGGAAGACCAGATGCTGCCCGTGGAGATCTCCGGCTATCACATCCACTTCCGCACACCTGACTACGAGGAGCTGCTCGCCTGGTATATCGACGTTTTCGGACTCGAGCAGCGGCCGCGCGGCACCATCCAGACAACCACGAACGTGCCGGGCATGAACTTGAGCTTCGGCACAGCGGACGAGGCGCTGGCCCCCACCCAGGGGCGGGCGATCGACCACATCGGATTCGAGGTCGACGACCTCGAGGCGTTGACGAATCAGCTCAAGGCGAAGGGCATCACACTCGACACGGACTTCCGGGTGATCGACAGCATCCAGCTCAACATCGCTTATCTCACCGACCCATCGGGTGTGCGCATCGAGCTGACGGAGGGGTACGACGCGTACTGAGCCAACTCGCGACGTCGGCGCGCATGTGATCTTCCCAAGGGGAGCCCCGGGACGTTGGCGAGGGGCTCCCTTTGGGAGAGCCCCGTCCCTAGCGGCTCCCTAGATACTCCCGCGAGTCCGCCTCGTCCATCAACGGAACCACCTTGTCCGGATCGATCCGGATCATCACGTACCTGATGTGATCATCGATCCTTGTGAACTGGTGGCCGGTACCGGCAGGGATGACGAGAACGTCACCCGCCGACAGCTCGTGGGTCGTGCCATTGCGGATCTCGGTCGCGTTGTGACCCGGTCCGTTCAGAAACTGCACGGCACGGTTAGTCGCCGGTCTCGGCACCGCATTGACGAGCTCAGAGCCTGTCACGTTCGTCCCCGATCCGCTGATCACGTAGTAGACCTCAGTGACGAGGTCGTGCTCAGCGACCCCTCCCGGTTGCTCCAATCGCCCGCGATGTGAAATGGCAACCTGCACTTGCGCCTTGCCGACGTCCAGAGATCGGACCTGCTGATCGGCACTTGCGACTTCGAGATACTCTTGGATCTCCGCGGCACTTACATACGTCGACTCACAGTTGTCGCAAAACGTCTGTGCCTCCTGCCCGAACGAACGACCCAGGACGAATGTCCCCGCAAACGCCGGGACTAGCAGCATCGCTTTTCTCATGATCTCTCCCTTGTCAGGACCGGTAAGTGCTCGAACATCGAGGCGACCGCCTCGTCGACCCATTTTCGCATTTCCTCCGAGCCGGTGAGAGCACGGCCGATGTCCCCCGCCGACCAACCGACCCAGACATAGTCATGCGTCCCGGGATCTTCGAAGTGAACGACGAATGTGCCCTGCTCGTATTGGAGTATCTCCGTCCCGACACCGAACTCGGAGACGGGCGACCCAGACTGCGGGTCCGCGTCATAGACCTCGAGGTGATCCTCCACGGTAAGGTGGAAATGCACCATCATTTCCGGAGAGGACTCGTCGCGGCGAATCCCCCTTGAGGACAACTCCCGCTCGATCGCCTCCACCAGTCGATCCTTGAAGTAGGGATTCTGCTCAAGACGCACATCACCGGTCCGACTTATTGCGGCCTCATCGAACCCAAAAGTGCGGTAGCGACCCATATCCAGGTCCGGTACGAAATCGGCACCGGCTCTCATTGCGACTCCGCAGGCGGCAGTGCTCAACGCGAGTACGAGTCCCAGGAGAATGCAGTTCGCGGCTCTCATCATTCCTCCATTCTCCATCTCAACCTCTGGGGCTGCGTTCAGGCGGGTGATGCGATTGGCTATGTGTGCTTCGAGGCCACGGGAGCGTGCCGGTCATGATACGAATCGCCGGCTTTCACGCACAAGGCGGTGGGCGGGCGCACCTCGCTAATATCGCTCGGGGGGGATTCGCCTACTTCGCCGCGACGATGGCCGGAGCGAATCCGTCCCTGCTCTGAAACACGACCGCAGGGACGGCTCTCGCCATGAACAGTCTCGCGCGCATCATCAAAATGATCCTGGCCGGTTGGATATTCACCGCAGGCGGCATGCCAATGGGTGGAGTCCCATCCCTGGAGGCCCAAAACGCTAGCGATCAGCGGGCGGTCTTGGTCACCGGCGCCAGCTCCGGCATCGGCCGGAAGACGGCTGAGTTCCTCGCCTCCCGAGGTTTCTTCGTCTATGCGGGCGCCCGCAGCGAGCAGGATCTACGGGAGCTCAACACCTTCGAGAACATCCAATCGATTCGATTGGACGTCACCATCGCGCTGTTGCTGATTTTTCAGGCCCCGTGCTGTTGATGCACGGCGTTCGCGACGACGTGATTCCTTACGCGCACGCGGAGGCGATCGCGGCGGTACGTGAGGAAACTCGATATCATCGAGCGGAACTGCGCACACAACGACTGCGCTTCCGAGTGGCCTCGGGTCGTGGCGTCATTGACGGCGTTTCTGCGGGGTCACGCGTTGTTGGAGGCATAGATAGCCTACCTAGTCTGCGACCTGTGGCAAGCACCCGATTGCGGGCTTGTATCCTTCGGCAGTATCCTGCCTACCCAGAGTGACCACTACTTCGACATGCTGAGCCTGCTCGCCCAGATCGGGGCCATCCCGGGCCGGAGTGCGGAGTCTGCCGGCGCCTGAGGTTACATCGCGGGAAGAGGACAGCCAATGAGCAAGACCACGAAGAAATCGTCGGACACCGCCCCCGACACGTCACGCCGCGCTTTCATGAAGAAAGCCGTGCTCGGTGCCGGGGCCACCGCCGCGCTTGGAACGACCGCTGTCGCGTCCGCCGCTCAGGAGGCCGACGCGCCGATTACGATCCCCGCCGAGTTCGAGGCGGCCAAGAGGGCCAGCTTGCCCGCGGTCGACTTCCCCATGATCGGCGCGCAGGTGTTCGCTCGCGCGTGCCATGAGGAGGGGGTCAAGGCGCTGTTTTGTTGCCCCGGCAATTACGACATCGTGCACGCGATAGCCGACACCGGCATTCCGACGTACGGCGGGCGCCACGAAGGATCTCTGTGCAACGCCGCCGACGCATTTTGCCGGGCGACAGGCGAGGTTGCGGCCGCTTCGGGAACGGAGGGGCCCGGGTTCACCAACATGATCAACGCGATCGCTGCCGCCAACGCGGCTCGCTCGCCCGTCCTCGTGCTTGCCAGCAACAAGTCGGTGTTCGCCGATGACTCTGAGCAGGGTATCCAGGATGCCTACCAGCAGCCCACGACCGAGGGCATACGTAAGTACGGCAAGCGAATGATTACACCCGCCCGGGTCTGGGAGTACGCGGGCTATGCGTTCCGGCAGCTCAAGAGCGGCGTGCCGCAGCCGGTCCACCTCGATTTCCCGTCGGAGGTGGCGCGCGCCCGGTTCGACGACGCCAGCGAGTTGGAGTATTTCTACGAGAATACCAGGTATCGAACGGAAGCGAAGCCGCATCCGGATCCGGCGGCGATCACTGCCGCGGCGGAGATGCTGCGGACGGCCGATCGGCCCATGATCGTGTCGAGCAACGGAGTCTTCTACAGCAAAGCGTGGGACGAGTTGCGTGAGCTCGCCGAGAAGGCGCACATTCCGGTCGTCGAGTCTGGAGCGACCAAAGGCCAGTTCCCGGCCGATCACGAGCTGTCCGCGAGTACGGCCCCGGGAGCCCTCATGAGCGCCGACGTGGTCTTACTGGTCGGGCAGTACTGCATGCCAACGCTGGGAGAGTTCGCGTTCGGTCCCGATACCCGATACATCCGCATCGATCCATCGGCCGAAGACATCGGGCGCAATCTTCCGATCGACATCGGGATTGTGAGCGAGGAGAAGGCGGCCCTGAAGGCTTTGACGGCGGCGGTAACGCGACAGCGTCGGGCCCAGTGGGTGGCAGAAGTAGCCGCCGCGCGACAGGCATTCGAGACGGAGAACGAGGCGTTCTACCAGACCGGCCTGGGCTACACTGATGCGGTGCACCCCGCCGTGATCGGCAAGGAGCTTGCCGACTTCCTCCATCGTGGCGACCTGCCGAGGGATCGGACGACGATCATGCAGGGTGGCTATGGAATCGCCCGCTACACCCGTCGCTACCTCCGCGCCTACCGGCCGGGGCAGATCATCAACGGGGCCTATCAGTACGGTGCGATCGGTCCCGACGTCGGCTACACCCTCGGCGTGGCCGCGGCAGTACGCCACGGGGTCGGCCCGCAGGCTGGATATGAGGGGCATCCCGTGATCGGCATCACAGGCGATGCCGGGTTCGGCTTCACCGGCATGGAGATTGAGACCATGTCGAAGTATCGGATGCCCGCGGTCATCATCGTCTACAACAACAACGCCTGGGGAACGTGGTCAGGTCAGGTAAA
>CAUZVZ010000052.1:0-17436 GCA_963583605.1 Gemmatimonadales bacterium UBA6960 | reverse complement strand
TGTTGCCAGGAACTACGGACTCGGAGGCAATCACTTCATCACAAAGCTGAGCAGTCCTCTGGAGCTCGAGGCGAAACTTGGAGGCCTGCTTCGGAACCTCACGGAGTTGAAAGGGATCCGTCGTGGGTCGTCGGGTTCCTCGACGACGGCGGTCAGCGCCGTGAACCCCCATTCGATGGCTGCGCTAAAGGGGCTTCGCTAGGTGGCGGTCGTGGGCGTGTTGATCACTCTATACATCTTCGGAAAGGTTTCCGGGGCGTTCTAGCACGGTGGCGCTAGAGCCCGGTTCGGTGGCCACGCTCCTCACCCGGGAGATTCCGATCACCGGAATGACCTGTGCGGCGTGCGTCCGGCGCGTGGAGAACGCGGTGGACGGCGTTCCCGGCGTCGCTCAAGTAGAGGTAAGCCTCGCCACTGAAACCGCCCGTGTGCAGTACGTTGCCGGAGCTCTGGAAACGGATGCCATCCGGGAGGCGGTGGCCGCGGCCGGGTACGAAGTCGACTCGACCGCTGAGACGGAGGCCATCGAGGAGACCCTACGGCGTCGTGACGAGGAGAGGGAAGCGGAGGCGCGTGGGCTTCTTCGTCGCTTCCAAATTGGCGCCCTACTGGGCGTACCCGTCCTGATCATAGGGAAAGCCCAGTTCATCCCCGGCCTCCAGGACCTGAGTCCCGACGTGATGCGCGGCTTGTGGGCGTTAAGTGGCTTGCTGACCATCCCGATCATGGTGTATGTCGGTGGTCGCTTCTTTACGGGGGGATGGACGGCTTTCCGACGCCGCGATGCGAACATGGACACGCTGGTCGCTCTCGGGACGGGGGCGGCGTGGCTCTATTCGACGGTCGCCGTGGCCTTTCCCGGACTCTTTCCCGAGGGGACCGCGCTCCCGTTTTACGAAGCCACAGCGGTCGTAATCACGCTCGTCGTGCTCGGCCAAGCACTCGAGGCCCGCGCGAAGGGCCGGACCTCCCAAGCGGTTCGGCGCCTCATGGACCTTCGGCCTCTGGTTGCCAGGGTCATCCGCGACGGTGCTGAGCTGGAGATTCTGGCCGCTGAGGTCAGGGTGGGCGATATGGTGGTGGTGCGCCCCGGAGAAAAGATTCCGGTTGACGGGCGCGTTCACGAGGGCCGCAGCGCCGTGGACGAGTCGATGGTCACCGGGGAGAGTATTCCGGTCGAGAAGGCTCCAGGCGACGAGATCGTCGGCGGCACGATCAACGCCTCGGGCGTGATCCACTTCGTGGCCGAGCGGGTCGGAAGAGAGATGGTTCTGTCGCGCATCGTCCAGATGGTGCGTGATGCGCAGGGCACTAAGCCGCCGATCCAGAGGGTGGTGGACGTGGTGGCGGGCTACTTCGTGCCCACAGTCATGATCATCTCCGTGGTTTCCTTCACCGCCTGGTACACGTTCGGTCCTGCTCCAGCGCTGAGCTATGCGGTCGTTGTGGCGGTCGCGGTCCTCGTGATCGCTTGCCCGTGCGCGTTGGGTTTGGCCACACCGATCTCGATCATGGTCGCGGTAGGGAAGGCCGCCGAGCACGGCATCCTCATCCGGAATGGAGAAGCGTTGCAACGGGCCCGTACGGTGGACACCGTCGTGCTCGACAAGACCGGTACGGTGACGCAGGGTGCCGCGACCCTCACCGATGTGGTTCCACAAGGGGGGGTGAGTGAAGCGGAACTTCTCAAGCTGGCCGCGGCAGTCGAGGCGGGTTCGGAGCACCCGCTGGGCAGGGCCGTGGTCGATGGCGCCTCCGCCCGCGGGGTCCATCCCGAGCGCGCAACGGACTTCGTGGCGATCCCGGGTCGCGGGGTTCGCGCCACGGTGGGTGAGAAGACCGTAGTGGCGGGTACCGCTCACTTCCTGTCGGAGGGCGGTGTGGAAACTGAGGACTTGGAGCGGATGGCGACCGGGCTGGCGGCGGAGGGACGTACACCGATCTTGGTCGCCGCGGACGGAAGGCCCTTGGGCGTCCTCGGAATCTTCGATCCTGTAAAGGCGGATTCGGTGCTGGCCATACGCCGGCTACAGGCCATGGGTAAGCACGTCGTGATCTTGACAGGTGACCACGAAGCGACCGCCCAGGCCGTGGGGCGTGAGGTTGGGGTCGATACCGTGTTGGCGCGCGTGCTGCCGGAGCAGAAGGCCCAGCGTGTCGCAGAGCTTCAGAAGCGGGGTGGCCATGTAGCCATGGTGGGCGACGGCATCAACGACGCGCCGGCGCTGGCTCAGGCGGATGTCGGGATCGCCATCGGGACCGGAACGGACGTGGCCATGGAGGCTGGCGACGTCACGCTGATGGGCGGGTCCTTGGAGGGCGTGGTCGAACTCATAGAGATCTCAGAGGCCACGTTTGCCAACATCCGGCAGAACCTGGTCGGCGCCTTCATATACAACGTTCTCGGGATTCCGGTGGCGGCAGGCGTGTTTTATCCGTTCCTCGGCATCCTTTTGTCGCCCCTCATAGCCGGGGCGGCCATGGCGTTCAGTTCGGTGACTGTTGTGACCAACGCGAATCGCCTGAGGGGCTTCAAGCCCCTGGGGATATCGGATGCGGGAGTCGCGTGATGCCCATCGACGTGGTTCTTGTTAACGTGGGCGCCCTTCTCGCCATCATATGGATCGTGTGGTACTTCTGGTCGTCGGGAGAGGGCTGAGCCGCTGAGCCGCACGGCGGGCCAACCCTTGGGCTCAACGACTTACTGCAGGATCGGGCCCTGGCTTCCGTAGAGCACGGCCTCCCAACCGTCCAGCATGCTTTCGTACGAAAAGCGCTCTCGATAGCGCTGCTCCGATGCGTGCCCCATTTGGTCGAGGAGTTTTCGGTCGTATAGGACTGAGTTCAGGGCTGAGGCGATCTGCGGCGGTGCGAAGCCCGTGACCAGCCCGGGCGCGTGATCAGTGGTCCCCGGCTCCAAGGCTTCACGCGCCCCTGAGACGTCGGTAGAGATCACGGGGACGCCTCTCGACATTGCCTGGAGCATCGCACCCGACATCCCTTCCCGGTCGGACGCGATGACCAAAGCGTCCACGGCATCCATAAAGGGTGCGATGTTCGGCAGGTAGCCGAGAAAATGCACTCGGTCGCGGAGTCGGAGTGTGCGGGCGTGCTGCCCGAGAGCCCCGCGGAGCGGGCCCTCTCCTGCGACGGCTAGATGGGCTTCTTCATGTAGGAACACCATGGCTTCGAGCAAGCGGTCCAAGCGCTTTTGGGAGACGAGTCGGCTGACACTCCCCAGGACGGGCACGTCTGTCGGCAGGCCGAGGGCCCGCCTCGCGGATTCCTTTGTGAGGCGTGGGCCCATAGGCGGAAGA
This sequence comes from Gemmatimonadales bacterium UBA6960, assembly GCA_963583605.1. Classification (GTDB taxonomy): domain Bacteria; phylum Gemmatimonadota; class Gemmatimonadetes; order Longimicrobiales; family Gaopeijiaceae; genus UBA822. Next base: position 14,119 of record CAUZVZ010000052.1, on the reverse strand, counting down.
CCCTTGTAAATCGTGGTCAATCGATGATCGAGTTCGGGTAGGGCTTCGGTATAAGACTTATGCATCGCATCGGCCACGAAGACCACGTGATCCACCCAGCGTCTCAGGACGAACCGGTACTTGGAGTTCCTCGGGGTATCGCTCGAGAGTCCGATCCTTGCCACGAGCTTGGGGACCCTGGCCACCCTCGCGGCGGCTGCTGCCAGCCACAGCTTCCGGAAGGTCCCGACGATGAACGCGTCCGGACGCTCACGCCGGAGCACCAGACCCAGTCGAAGCATGTCGTGGACCGCGAGGTCCCCGCCCAATCTCAACAGACGGGTTTCGACCCCCCGAGCCCGCGCCGCTTCTGCAACCCGCGCTCGGTTGCACAGGAGCGTAACTCGATGGCCGCGGCCGGCGAGGCCGAACAGAAGATCGACCAGTGCGATCTCCCCCCCCCCCCACTCGGATGCACCGTTATGGGCGATGATCCTCAACGGTGCCCTCTCCTGGGGAGACATGGGGGAATCCTGTTCGCTTTGCGGTCGGTTGATCGGGTTCCGGCTGGCGGGTATCCTAGTGTCGGCACCTCACAATCGCTTGTTCACGACCTACCCGAGCCGTGTGACCCCACGTAATGCCACAGGCTGACGATACCCCACTGATGCGCCAGTGGCGAGAGGTTAAGTCCCAGAATAGGGACGCTCTCGTCTTCTTCCGGGTCGGGGACTTTTACGAGTTGTTCTTCGGAGACGCGGAGGAGGGATCCCGGCTCCTGGGATTGACGCTCACGTCGCGAAACAACGGAGCGGCCGCTCATGTTCCCCTCGCCGGTGTTCCCGTCAAGGCACTCGACGAGTACCTCAGACGGCTTGTTGGGCTGGGCCAGAGGGTCGCCATCTGTGATCAGGTGGAGGATCCGGACGAAGCCAAGGGCATCGTTCGGCGCGAAGTAACGGAGACCGTGACCCCCGGCACGGTCCTTCAGGATGCGCTTCTGACCGCGAAGCGAAATAACTTCTTGGTCGCTCTTACGAAGCCGACGGATGAGCACATGGGCCTCGCCACGCTCGATCTTTCCACCGGTGAGTTCTCAGTCCAAGACGTGCTCATCCCTGAGTTGAACGCCGAACTGGGCCGACTCGATCCGACTGAGTTGTTGTTGCCGCGCGTATTCGAAGACGCGGGGAACGGCCTAGGCCCTTGGGCCGGTGCGCTCTCCGGCCGGCTGCGTACATACCGTGACGATTGGGTCTTCGACTACGCCTCTGCGGTCGATGAGGTGAAGCGCCGATATGGGATCCAGAGCCTTGAGGCGTTCGGTTTCCAACGGGAGGACCGATTGCTCGTTCAGGCCACCGGAGCCCTTCTCGCTTACGTAGCGGAGATCCGGCCTGGAGGAGTGGGACACTTACGCCGACCGCACATCGTTCGTCGAGGGAGTGCTATGCTCCTCGACGAGATGACGCGCCGAAATCTTGAATTGGTCGAGCCCCTCCGGGTAGGCGAGGAGGGCGGCACGCTCGTGTGGGTGCTCGACGAGACCGTGACCGCCATGGGTGCGCGGGCGCTCCGGCGTTGGATTCTGACCCCCTTGGTGGATGCGGAGCAGATCTGGCGAAGGCAGGAGGCCGTCGCTGAGCTGTTCGACGTCCCTGATTTGCGCACCCGTCTACGGGATGCCTTAGGCCGCATGACCGATCTGGAACGGTTGGCCGGGAAGGTGGGTGCCGGGCGCGTCTCACCAAGGGAGCTTCTCGCCCTCGGCCGGTCGCTCGCCGAGCTTCCGGCTATCCAGGAAGCGGGCGCGGACGCGCAGAGCGCGTTTCTGCGGGCTCTGGTCACGGAAACGGATCTACTTCAGGACGTTCGGGAGTTGGTCGAGATGGCTATCTCACAGGATGCCCCCGCCACGCTCCAGGACGGTGGGATCATCCGGGAGGGGTACTCCGCCGACCTGGACGAGCTTCGAGCGACCCGGGACGGTGCCCGCGATTTCATCGCTGCACTCCAGAGCCGGGAACGCGAACGTACCAAGATTTCATCGCTCAAAGTCGGCTTCAACAAGGTGTTCGGGTACTACTTGGAGGTCACCAAGGCGAACCTCGATAGAGTTCCTGACGAGTATATCCGCAAGCAGACGCTGGCTAACGCGGAGCGCTACTTCACTCCCGAACTGAAGGAGTGGGAGGAGAGGGTCTTCGACGCCGAGGACCGCGTGGATAAGCTGGAGGCGGGACTCTTCAGCGAAGTGCGTGCCCAGGTGGCGGCCGAGATGATCCGCATCCAGGAGGCGGGAATCCGTGCCGCCCAGCTCGACGTGTTGAGCACCTTGGCCCACGTCGCGGAGAGACGCGGTTACGTAAGGCCTGAGGTCCACACGGGATTCGACGTTGAAATCGTTGCGGGCCGACACCCGGTGGTCGAAATGATGATGCCCACTGAGTCCTTCATCCCGAACGACGTGGCGCTGGACGAGTCCCGCCGCATCGTGGTGCTCACCGGGCCCAACATGGCTGGGAAGTCCACCGTCCTCCGGCAGGTCGGGCTCATCCACCTGATGGCGCAAGTGGGATCGTTCGTGCCGGCGGACCGGGCGCGCCTTCCGGTCTGCGATCGGATCTTCACCCGTGTGGGCGCCTCCGACAACCTGGCTCGTGGACAATCGACTTTCATGGTGGAGATGAACGAGACCTCTTCCATCATCCACGGCGCCAGCGAGCGGAGCCTCGTCCTCCTCGACGAGATCGGCCGCGGCACTTCCACGTACGACGGGGTTTCCATCGCCTGGGCGGTTACGGAGTACCTACATGAAGAAATCGGAGCGAAGACGATTTTCGCCACGCACTATCACGAACTGACCCAACTGGGTGACTTGCTGCCCGGGGTCATGAACATGAACGTAGCCGTACGAGAGGTCGGGGAGGAGATCGTGTTCCTTCGGAGGCTCGAGGAGGGGGGCGCCGACCGGTCATACGGCATCCAGGTGGCACGCCTGGCCGGATTCCCCGCTGATGTGATTGCCCGGGCGAGGGAACTTCTGACCGAGTTGGAGGGAACACACACCGGAGGAGGAGAGGGTTTGGGCCGCTCCGGCACTCATCGCCCGGCGTCGGAACCCTCCCTCGATCAGCTTTCATTCTTCGCGGCCGGTGACCCGCCGTTGCTGAAGCAGCTCCGGGCGATCGATCCGGAAGCGATGACGCCCAAGGAGGCCCTGGACCTGTTGTTCGAACTGCATAAGAAGGCCCTTTCGGGGGAGGACGGTTGAGCCCGCGTCGGAGCCGGGTGCCCAGCCAACCCGTTTCGGCGGTGGGCTCTCTGGCCTTGTGCGCGTTGATCGCGGGTGCCGTGTCCGGTTGTTCCGGGGATCAGGAGATCGAGAGCCCCTCACCCCTCAGCGCCTCGGTCCCGATCGATTACCCGTTGGATCTGTGGGACCAGGGTATCGAGGGAAGCTCGATACTGAAGGTGCGCGTGACGGACCTGGGCAACGTGGACAGCGTGGTTGTAATGGAGTCCAGTGGGTACGAGGCTTTCGACTCTTCAGCGGTGCGGGGCGCGAGAACGCTGAGATTCAGTCCAGCCCGCCAGGGGGACAAACGCATCGAAGTCTGGGCCCACGTGCCCGTTCATTTCTCGAAGAAACCGCGTCCTTGAAGGCCCACTGTACTTCTTCAACAGCGTTCTTGATGTTCCTCCAAAGGCCTGGGGCAGGTCATGAGTGAAAACAACCCCCGCCCGTACAACAACATCACCGAGGTGGTGGGCTCGACGCCTCTGGTCCGGCTGAACAGCGTCGCCCGGGACGTCCCCGGGACCGTCTACGTGAAGTGCGAGTTCATGAACCCGGGCGGATCTCTGAAGGATCGCATCGGCCTGGCCATGGTCGAGGAAGCGGAGCGCCAAGGGGCCCTCAAGCCCGGTGGGGTCATCGTCGAAGCGACCAGCGGCAATACGGGTATGGCTCTGGCGATGGTCGCCGCGATACGGGGCTACCGGTGCGTCTTCACGATGCCCGACAAGATGAGCCAGGAGAAGGTGAAGCTCCTGCGCGCCTTTGGGGCAGAAGTGGTCATCGTGCCCACGGCAGTTCCGCCCGACCATCCCGAACACTACACCGTAAAAGCCGAGACCATCGCGCGTGAGACTCCGGGGGCGATACTCGCCAACCAGTTCTACAACCCCGCGAACCCACAGGCCCATTACGAGACGACCGGCCCGGAGATCTGGGCCCAGACAGAAGGAAAGGTCACCCACTTTCTCGCGGGTTCCGGAACCGGGGGGACCATTACCGGTGTCGGTCGATACCTCAAGGAGCAGAACCCGAATGTTGAGATCGTGGGTGTGGACCCCGCGGGATCGATCCTGAGGACCTTCTTCGACACGGGCGAGTTGATCAAGGGCGAGCCCTACAAGGTGGAGGGAATCGGGAGCGACAAGATCGCGGGCGCCCTGGACATGAGCGTCACGGACCGCTGGATGACCGTGACGGACGCTGAGTCGTTTGCGATGACTCGCCGTCTGGCCCGTGAGGAGGGCCTGTTCGCTGGTGGCTCGAGTGGACTCGCGGTGCACGCTGCCCTGCGGGTGGCGAAGGAGGCCGGCGGGGACGCCGTAGTGGTGACTCTGCTTGCGGATTGGGGAGAGCACTACCTCACCAAGGTCTTTGACGACGACTGGATGCGGGAGAATGGTTTCATGGGGCGCGTTTCCCACAGCGTCCATCACCTAGTGGGGGAAAAGGACCGTGATCTTCCCGAACTCGTCACGGTTCAACCCACCACGCCGGTGCGCGTCGCTCTCTCGACGCTCACGTCCTACGACGTGTCGCAGTTACCTGTGATCTTGGACGGCGAATGCGTAGGATCGCTGCACGACGGGGAGTTGATGTCCTCGGTGATCGAAGATCCGGAGCTCCTTGATCGGCCTGTCGAGGTGATCATGGATGCGCCTTTCCCGGTCGTGGATAGCCATATGGACGCCGAAGGGGCCGCGCAATTGCTAACCAGAACGAACTCGGCCGTCCTCGTTCGGGACAAGGGAGAGATCAGTGGCATCCTCACCCGGTATGACGTGATCCGAGACCTGACGGGCGCGGGCCGCTGATGGCGCCGGGCTGGTGCGCAGCGTGCCCATGAGCCGCGGGCCCCTCTGCCGATGAGGGTGGTGGTCCTGCTCGGGGGCGAGTCGGAGGAGCGGGACGTTTCCCTCGCGTCCGGCTGCCAGGTAGCCGATGCTCTGAGGCAATCTGGGCACGATGTGGTTGCGCTGGACCCCGTCGGGGGAGCCCTGACCCTTGCCGACGAGGCCAAGATCCTCGCCGAGGGCGTGGGGAGCCTGCCGCCGGGAGAGATTACTGGCGGGGGAGCCTCCGTCTCGTCCGTCAGGTCCGCCGTAGCCGGTGCTTCAACGGGCACGGCGCTTTCGAAGCACGAAGAGATTTTTTCCACCGACGTGGTCTTTCCGGCCCTTCACGGGGGGATGGGAGAGGATGGCACGCTCCAGGCCCTGCTCGATCTTGGCCGCGTCGTATACGCGGGAAGTGGCATGCTCGGCAGCGGCCTCGCCATGGACAAGGACGTCACCAAGCGCATGCTCCGGGACGCCGGGATCCGCACACCGGACTGGCTCCTGAATCCCACCGCCGAGGAGGCGGTCGAACGGCTGGGCTTGCCCATCATCGCCAAACCAGTGGCGGGCGGCTCGTCGGTGCGGCTCTATTTGCTCGACGATTCTGCCGGGGTGGAGGAGACGATTAGGGTGGAGGCGGCCCGCGCTTCCGAAAGCGGAGAGGCCTCAGACATGATGTACGAAGCCTTCGTCGCCGGCCATGAGTTCACGGTGGGCATCTTGGGGGAGGAAGCGCTGCCAGTCGGGGAGATTATTTCTGAGCACGCGCTGTTCGACTACGAGTGCAAGTACCAGACGGGCATGGCCGACGAAATCTTCCCCGCCGAGATCCCCGACACCCTGGCTCAAATGCTTCAAGAGCGAGCTCTCGAGGTGCACCGGCTGCTACGGCTCAGGGATTTCTCTCGGGTCGATTTCATGGTCGATGACAAAGGTGAAGCGTGGTGTCTGGAGGCCAACGCGTTACCGGGGATGACGGCGAACAGCCTCCTGCCCAAGGCCGCGCTCGCGGCGGGTATCAACTTTCCTGATCTGTGCGATCGGATCGTGCGCATGGCGGCGGAGCGCGCTCAAAGCACGTCGCCTTGAAGGCTGTCACCTGCGGCCCCTGCCGGAACCCACTCGTATCGTTACCTTCGGCTCCTACAGGAACCCACTCGTAAGGACAGGGGTTTGAAGTTGCGTCCGACGTTCAATCGTGTTTCGCTGTACCGTAGCGTGGAGAAGGGACTTTGAGAGGTACCGGAAATTATGGCTCCGGAGGGATGAACCTCAGCTATCACTTGACCCCGTGGGTCAAGCGGCTGCTGATCGCCAATACGGTCGTGTTTGCGCTCACCTGGGTCATCGGCCCCGGATTCGTCTTTGAGTGGTTCTCGTTCCAACCCACCAAGGTCCTGTTTCGTCCGTGGACCCCCTTCAGCTACATGTTCGTCCACGGCGATTTTTGGCACGTCTTCATGAACATGCTTGTGCTGTTCTTTTTCGGTCCGCCTCTCGAATCGAAGTGGGGGTCGAGGGAGTTCGCGCGGTACTATCTGATTTGCGGCCTCGGTGGTGTAGCGCTCAGCTTCCTCCTCGTATCGTATTCGATCATTGGTGCGTCGGCAGCGGTCTACGGCGTCATGCTGGCGTTCGCGATGGTGTGGCCCGACGCTCCCATTTACGTATGGGGCATCTTCCCGGTGAAGGCGAAGTGGTTGGTGGCCTTTCTTGTTGTGGTCACTTTCTCTAGCGCCGTCGGCGGAGCGGGCGGCGGTATCGCCCACTTCGCCCATCTCGGCGGTTTCGTGGCGGGCCTCCTCTACTTGAAGACCGACTGGCGCGCCTCACAGACGATTCAGAATATGGGAAAGGCCGCGCGTGCCAGGCGGTTTGCGATCGTTCCTCGGGAGGAGCGCGAAGCGGCCGAGGGCGCCCAGCGCCGCCGGAGCGACGATTCGGGCGAGAAAAAGACGTTGGACGCTGTCGATCGAGTCCTGGACAAAATTTCGGCGGAGGGGATGGTTTCCCTCACGGAGCAGGAAAAACAGCTCCTCGACGAGGTGTCGAAGAAGCACCGTACGAACTGACCACCGTTCGAACGGAGCATCGCCGCACGACCCCGCCCTTGAACCCTCTTGTAACGCCGTCCTCATCTAGACGGGATGGACGCTTCGGCCTACAATCACGGTCCCCTAAAAAATTGATACGGTGCGAATCGGGTAGGAGGCATACATGGTGTTCGCCAAAGAGTATACGACGGAGAAGATCAGGAATGTTGCCGTTCTGGGCCACGGCGGAGCAGGGAAGACCAGCCTCATCGATGCCCTCTGTTACACGGCTGGTTCGTCAAAACGGAAGGGGAACGTCACCGAGGGGAACGCGCTCACGATGTACACGCCGGAAGAGGCGAGCCACGGGATTTCGCTTCAGTGCACGCCGGCGTTCTGCGAGTATTCGGGCGTCAAGATCAACCTGCTCGACACGCCTGGGTTCATGGATTTCGTCGGCGAGACATTGGCTGCCATCCGGGTGGCGGACTCCGCGGTCATTGTAGTGAGCGCCACCTCCGGCGTGGAGGTAGGCACGGAAACCGTCTGGGAGTATGCGGAGAACCGGGGAATCCCCCGGTTCTTTTTTGTCTCCATGATGGATAAGGATCACGCCTCCTTCGAGCGGGTGTTCCAGGATATCAAGGAGCGACTCACCCCAAAGGTCGTGGCGGTGGAGATCCCCATTGGAGAGGGTCCGGACTTCCACGGCATCATCAACCTTTTCAGTGAAAGGGCCTACCTCTACAAGGCTGGAACGGAGAAGGGCGAGTACGACGAGGTCGATGTTCCCGAGGAACTCCGGGCCAAGTTCGATCAGTGGGAGACCGAGCTCCAGGAGACGCTCGCCACGACCGATGAAACGCTTCTCGACAAGTATCTTGAGGAGGGCAAGATATCCCGGGAAGAGGCCATTGCGGCCATGCACAAGGGTGTGGCGAGCGGGGACATCGTCCCGCTGTTCTGTGGGTCCGCGGAGCAGTCGTACGGGATGCAAGCCCTGCTCAAGAAACTCGTCGAGCTCTGCCCCAGCCCCGCCGAAGCGGACGGCGAGAGGGCCCAGCGTGCCGGCTTTGAGGAGGACGTACACTTGGCGCCCTCCGACGACGAGACTTTCTCCGCGCTCATCTATAAGACGGCCTCGGAGCCCCACCTGGGGGAATTGTCCTACTTCCGGGTCGTGAGCGGCACGGTCAGCAACGGGCAGGAGGTGAAGAACGGGGAGCGCGGAAGCGTCGAAAAGCTGAACCACCTCTCGATCTCCATGGGGAAGGACCGGTTCGAGGTCGCCAAGCTCCACGCGGGGGATCTCGGCGTGGTCGCTAAGCTCAAGAACGCCCACACCAACGACACGCTCTGCGATATGTCTTACCCGGTGATACTCGAGAAGATCGACCTCCCCATGCCGGAGATCGCTGTCGCGATTCTGGGCGAAGGCCGGGGCGACGAGGACAAACTGGGCGAGGTCCTGCCCAAGCTGCACGAAGAGGACCCGACGTTTCTCGCCGAGTTCGACCCAGAACTCCACCAGACGATCGCACGGGGGATGGGCGAGTTGCATTTGGCCGTCCAGATGGAGCGCATGAAGCGGAAGTACGGAGTGGCCGTGCGCATGGAGCAACCGAAGATCGGCTACCGGGAGACGCTCACGAAGGAGGCCGCGGGACAGGGCCGGCACAAGAAGCAATCGGGCGGACGCGGGCAGTTTGGGGACTGCTGGATTCGGCTCAAACCCCGTGCCGCAGGCGAAGGGTACGAATTCGTCAAATCCATCAAGGGTGGAGTGATCCCGAGCAAGTACGTCCCCTCCGTGGACAAGGGCATTCAGGAAGCGGCCGCTCGGGGAGTCCTCGCCGGCTTTCAATGCGTCGACTTCGAAGCGGAGTGCTACGACGGCTCGTACCATGCGGTGGACTCGAGCGACATCGCATTCAAGCTGGCCGGCTCGAACGCCTTCAAGAACGTCGCGGCGAAGTGTCACCCCGTTATCCTCGAGCCCATCATCGAGGTCACGGTGACCACGCCCGACGACTATGTGGGCGACATCATGAGTGACATGAATCAACGGCGTGGGAAGGTGCTGGGGATGGAGCCCACCGCCGGGCGCACCACGGTCAAGGCCTTGGTGCCCGAGTCGGAGCTCTACAAGTACTCCACGTCGCTCCGTGCCATCACGCAGGGACGGGCGCATCACAGTCGGAGATTCTCGAGGTACGAGGCGGTTCCTGAGTTGGAGGTGCCGAAGGTGATCGCGGCTTCAAAGGAAGCGGCGGCGGCGTCATAAGAAGGCTGTTGAACAAGTACAGCGACCCACCCCCCTTTCCGATCACCCTTCTAGGAGGCGGTTGCAGTGTCTGGACATAGCAAGTGGGCCACCATCAAGCGCAAGAAGGCAGCAACTGATGCCAAGCGCGGGCAGACCTTCACCAAGCTGATCCGAGAGATCACGGTGGCGGCCCGGGATGGAGGAGGCGACCCCAACTTCAACCCACGCCTTCGCCTTGCCGTGGACAGCGCCAAGGCCGGCAACATGCCCGCGGATAACATCACCCGAGCGATAAAGAAGGGCACGGGGGAACTTGAGGGCGTGAACTACGAGGAGGTCGCCTATGAGGGGTACGGTCCGGGCGGCGTGGCCCTCTACATCGAAACGCTTACCGACAACCAGAACCGGACAGTGGCTGACGTGAGGCACGTCCTGACCAAGCTCGGAGGCAGTTTCGGGACGACGGGTTCCGTCGGCTGGCAGTTCGACCGCAAGGGTCAGATCTTGGTCGAGGCCTCGCGTTACACCGAGGAGTCGGTCTTTGAGGCCTCGATCGAGGCTGGGGCGGACGACGTCGAGTTGGCGGACGACGAGTTCATCGTCACGACCGACGCGGGCTCGTTCCACGAGGTGCAGGCGGGCATGAAGTCCGCCGGGATCGAGTTTGAGCGGGCCGAGCTTTCCTGGATTCCCCAGAACGAGATCCGAGTCGAGGGCAGGGACGCCGAGAAGCTCATCAAGCTCTTGGAAGCGCTGGACGACATCGACGACGTTCAGCAGGTTTCGTCCAATGCGGATATCGACGAAGAGATCCTTGCTCAGGCGATGTAGTGTTGGCCCTCAGTACGACACGAGCTTCCAATCACCCTTCTAGAGCAAGACACTAGGTGAGCGAAGAGTTGATTCTAGGGATCGATCCCGGAACGGCTGTCACCGGGTACGGCGTTGTCGCCAAGGAGGGTGGCAACGCCGTTTCCTTGGTGGAATGCGGGGTGGTGCGTACCTCGTCGGGCGAGGCACTGGCGGTTCGGATTCGGGAGATCTACGAGGAGGTTACCGAACTGATCAGGCGCCACGCGCCATCGGTGGTCGTGGTGGAGGACGTTTTCCTGGGAAAGAACGTGCAGAGCGCCCTCAAGCTCGGACACGCCCGGGGGGCTATACTGCTCGCGGCGGCGCTCCGCGAGATTCCGATCGCCGAGTACTCGCCTAGGGAGATCAAGAAGGCCGTGGTGGGAAACGGTAAGGCAACCAAGGATCAGATAGGCTTCATGGTGCAGCAGCAGCTCCGGCTCAAGGTTCCTCCCTCTCCGGCTGACGCCGCCGACGGCGTGGCTGTGGCGCTTTGCCACTGTGTCATGGGGGCGTTCCGTTGATCAGCCGCCTCAAGGGCACGCTCATCTCGCGGGAGCTCGATCACGTCGAGGTGGAGACCACCGGGGGCGTCGTCTACGAGGTCCAGATCCCGCTGTCGATTCTCGAACGCCTGCCGAGACCGCCGGCTCCGGATTTCGAGATCCGCACGCTCCAGGTGGTTCGAGAGGACTCGGACACGCTCTACGGTTTCCTGGAGCCGTTCGAGCGAGAACTCTTTTCTCGGCTTTTGGGGGCCTCGGGGGTGGGGCCCAAGGTGGCGCTGGCCATGCTCTCTACGTACTCGGCTTCTCGGCTCGCCCAAGCATTGGCCGAGAAAGACGTGAACGCCCTCAAGCAGGTGAGCGGTGTGGGGAAGAAGACAGCCGAGCGGATCGTGTTGGAGCTGGCTGACAGAGTCGAAGATCTGGTTGTGGAGGCCGCCGGACCGGACGGCACCGGCGGCGGAGAGGGGCCAGGCGCTCAGGAGGCGGTAGGGGCGCTCGTGGCGCTGGGGTATTCGTTTGTGGATGCCGACGCCGCGGTCCGGCACGCGTTGGCCGACGGCGAAACCGCGGGCATCGACGAGCTGGTCCGTCGGGCTTTGGCGAAACGTTGAGGAGAGCGAGTGTTCGGACGATGAGCGTAATGCTATGAGCGCCCATGGAATGAGCGTCACGCAACGATGAGAGCCATGCGATGACCACAAGAAGCGAAATCACCACGCCCGAGGTGCTTGAGGAAGACGCTGTGGCCGAGCCCTCGCTCCGGCCCCAGCGCCTCGCCGAGTTCATCGGCCAGGACAAGGTCCGCGAGGCCTTGAGCATCGCCATCGAGGCGGCCAAGCAGCGCCGGGAACCACTGGACCACCTGCTCTTTCACGGCCCGCCGGGGCTGGGCAAGACCACGCTGGCCTCCCTGATCGCGCGGGAAATGGGCGTGAACTTCAAGTCCACGTCAGGGCCTGTGCTGGAGAAGCCGGCGGACCTCGTGGGCATGCTCACCAATCAGCGTGAGGGAGACGTCCTCTTCATCGACGAGATCCACCGGCTCCGCCCCATCATCGAGGAGTTTCTGTATCCCGCCATGGAGGACTACCGGATTGAGATCCGCCTGGCCGACGGCCCCCGGGCCCAGACCATGACCATGGACATCGAGAAGTTCACACTCGTGGGCGCGACCACCCGCTTCGGCCTCCTCACGGCGCCCATGCGAGCCCGCTTCGGCATCATTCAACGGCTGAATTTCTATCCACCCGAGGAGTTGGCCGTGATCGTGTCGCGGAGCTCGGATATTCTAGGCGTGGAGTGTTCGCCCGAGGGGGCGCAGATCCTGGCCCGCCGGGCCCGGGGAACTCCCCGCGTGGCCAACCGGCTGCTCCGCCGAGTTCGCGATTTCGCCCAGGTGAAGGCTGAGGGTGTCATCACGGCGACCGTCGCCGAGGAGGCGCTCAAAATGCTCGACGTCGACGAGTATGGCCTCGACGAGATGGACGGGCGCGTGCTTCACACACTGATTGAGAAATTCGAGGGCGGACCCGTCGGACTCGAAACGTTGGCCGTGGCGATGGGGGAAGACGCCTCCACCCTGGAGGAGGTCTACGAGCCGTTTTTGATCCAGGAGGGATATCTCATGCGGACGTCACGGGGGCGGGTGGCCACGGTGAGGGCCTTCAAGCGGTTCGGGTATGAGCCGCCCGCCGAGCGTGGGGCGGCGGGGGGTGGGCAGTCGTCCCTCTTCGAGTGAGCGAGTTTTGCTTCGGGGACGGCTGAAGGACGGAGCCCGCGTTTCGGACTACGAGTACGACCTACCTTCCGGGCGGATCGCCCGCTATCCCACCGAGCGCAGGGATCAGAGCCGGCTCTTGGTCGTGCCGCGGGACGGTGGCCCCTTCGCACACCGGCGCTTCTCCGACCTGGTCGACTTGCTGAGTCCGGGTGACGTCTTCGTGGTGAACGAGAGCAGGGTGCGGCCTGCTAGGCTATTGGGGCGGAAGCCCACCGGGGCGCCGTCGGAAGTCTTGCTGGTACGGCCGTGGGTCGGGGAGTCTGTGCCCGGTGGCGAGGACTTGGACGATGACGATACCGACGAGCCCACTCTTTGGGAGGCCCTGGTGCGGCCCGGAGGGAAGCTCAAACCCGGGCGGGTCGTGAACATCGCCCCGGGGTTCGACGTGGAGGTCGTGGACTCCGCGCCGGGGGGCGGACGGGTGGTGCGGCTCCTGGTGCAGGGGCCGGTGCGGGAGGCTTTGGAGAAACACGGCCACGTTCCCCTTCCGCCCTATCTGGAGCGGGACGACGAGCCTCTCGACCGGGAGCGCTACCAGACGGTGTACGCGCGTGTGCCGGGGTCGGTGGCCGCCCCCACGGCGGGACTGCACTTCACCCCAGATTTGCTGGACAAGATCGAAGCCAAGGGCGTGCGCCGCGTGGCGGTCACCCTGGACGTGGGCGTGGGGACGTTCCGGCCCGTCGAGGTGAACGATCCGGACGAACACGACATGCACAGCGAGCGGTACTTCGTGCCCGCCGAGGCGGCGGGCGCAATCAACGCCGCCCGAGAGGAGGGGCTGCGCATCTGGGCGGTGGGCACGACCGTGGTGCGCACGCTCGAGAGTGCGGCCCGTGATGGGGTGGTGGTGGAGGGGGCCGGAGTGACTGAACTGTTCGTCCACCCGCCGTACCGCTTTCGGGTGGTGGACGGGCTGATAACGAACTTTCACTTGCCACGGTCCACGCTCCTGATGCTTGTAGCCGCGTTCGCCGGATACGAGAGGACCATGGAGGCATACAGCGTGGCGATCAGCCAGGGATACCGCTTCTATTCCTACGGGGATGCGATGGTCGTGGGGTGATTTTCTCGTGCGGGGCGCCGGGACCAGACATACCTTTTAGGTATGCCCGAACGCACAACGCACCTCACCAAGACCGTCGTCGAGCAAGTCCCCAAGGTAGTTCGGCTGGAGAGCATCAAGAGCCGGATCGTGGGCCTCGCCTTGCTGGCTACGTTGATCCACTCCCTGGGAATGGCCTGGATCTCGTACGCCCAGAACCGCGCTGCCCTTACCGACAAGATCGCCGAAGAGTTGCAGGGCGTGAGTGCGCAGACCGCGCTCGAGCGACGGACGGCGGCGGGGGTCCCCCCGGCCGGCGCTCGCCTCAGCGAATACCTCACGTCCGTTGAGGAGCGGTTTCCGGACTACGAGGAGCTGATCGTCATCGACCGAGAGGGCCAGACCAGCGCCGATGGCCCCGGCGAATTGAATTTCTCACCCGATTGGCTCGAGCGTGTAGCGGCGGACGAAGTGGTGATTGCGGACGCGTACTAGGACGACCAGCTCAGCCAGTCGCTC
>CAUZVZ010000051.1:0-17486 GCA_963583605.1 Gemmatimonadales bacterium UBA6960 | reverse complement strand
TTGATCCCGAGACCGACTAATATAAAAGGGCGGCCCACGGGATCAATCCCGACGTGACTGAGAGTCTTGAAGTCTCAGTCGCTACCCGATCTAAGTTGCTGTATGTTGGTTCCGCAAGTGCTTGGGGGAAAAAAAATCACCGCCGTCATCGTTCGGGAGAGGATGCCAGTGTTCGGAAGTAAGCGTAGGGTCGTCTGCATGGCGGCCGCGATCACCATAGTGGGGACGCTGATGGTTGCGCTCCCCCTAGGCGCTCCGGCCCACGAGACACCTGCCGATGTGACGGTTCAGGCCTTTCTGAAGCCCGAGGGACAAACGCTTCGACTACTCCTCCGGGTGCCGCTGACCGCGATGCAGGACATCAACTTTCCGACGCGCGGCCCTGGATACCTGGAAATCGACCAGGCGGATCCGCAGCTCGAAGAAGGCGCGGTGTTGTGGATCGCGCAGCCGTTGCAGTTGTTCGAGGAGGGGATCCAACTGCCTTTCCCGGAGATCGCCGCCATCAGAGTGTCGATTCCGTCCGACCAGTCGTTCCGGGAGTATGACACCGCTCTGGAGCATGTCTTCAGCCCCAAGCTGTCGAACGACATCGACTTGATATGGCAGCAAGCGATGCTCGACGTGCTGTTCGAATATCCGATTCAATCCGAGGATGCACAGTTTTCGATCCAGCCGGGGCTGGAACGGCTCGCGTCGCGGGTCCAAACGGTTCTGCTCTTTTTGCCACCCAACGGTGTCCTGCGAGCGTTCCAATTTGTCGGGAACCCGGGGCTCGTCCCCCTCGACCCGCGGTGGCATCAAGCCGCCTTTCGGTTCGTGAAGTCCGGTTTCCTGCACATCCTCGATGGAATCGACCACTTGCTCTTCCTTCTCTGTCTGGTCATCCCGTTCCGGCGGTTCAAAACGCTGCTTCCGATCGTGACGGCCTTCACGGTGGCCCACTCCATCACGCTGATCGCATCCGCGTACGGTCTTGCCCCGGGTGGGCTCTGGTTCCCTCCGCTCGTGGAGACGGTGATTGCGGCTTCGATTCTGTACATGGCGCTCGAAAACGTGGTGGGAGCCAACGTACAGCGGCGCTGGATCATCACATTCGCGTTTGGACTTATTCATGGCTTCGGGTTCTCTTTCGCGCTCCGCGAATCGCTTCAGTTCGCGGGAGGCCACCTACTGACCTCGCTGCTGGCGTTCAACGTGGGAGTCGAATTCGGACAGTTGCTGGTCCTCCTGCTCTGTATTCCTGCGCTGGAGGTTCTTTTCCGTTACGTGCTCGCTGAGCGCGTGGGAACGATCCTCCTTTCCGTGTTCGTAGCACACACGGGTTGGCATTGGATGGCGGAGCGCTGGGTGGTGTTCAGCCAGTACCAGATCCAGTGGCCCGCGCTGAGCGTGAGCTTCTTTCTTGCTCTGCTCGGGTGGTTGCTCGTGGCCCTGATCGTGGGGGGCTTGGGATGGCTCGGGTTTGGTATGCTCTGGAATCCTGCAGCGCGGGGTGCCGCTAGCGAAGCTACTGCCGCCATCGATGACTAAGAGTGCCGGGTGCCAAGCGTTCTAGGGGTGCCGGGGGTGCTAGAGGTGCTTTCGGACGCGCTCCAAACAGGCCTCACTCTCCTCGGGAGAATTTGGATGCACACGAGACGGCGTCTCATCCCGTTGAGTCTCGGCCTCGCTCTCCTGGCCACCCCGGCCGTGGCCTCCCTATACGCATTTGATCATGGAGTGCCCCGCGCCAGAGTGATCCCAAGCCCGCGGAGACGGCGGGTCTTCGACTGATTAAGGAAGGCCGAAGCAGAAGAAGGGCCCCTGCCGGGCGAAGTCGGTTCCATCAAGTTGTGAGCCCGGGGGGATCTCGAGTGTCCCATCGGGAAGTGATCGACCCTCGACAGTGACCGCCGACTCGATCGAGAGGCTGTTGGCATCGCTGTGCAGTTGGTCGAGATTCTCCGCGATCAGGTCTCCGTGGTAGTTGTACCACGGACCCGCTCCAATTCGTCCTTTGGCGACCTGGTCCTCTTCACCATCCGCCGCCGTTCCGGTGAGGTAGGCCCGCCAGGCCAGATGTCCGAAACCCGGGGCATAAGCCAGGTCGGTGCACTGCGCGTCGCTTACCCCGACCGGAGGTTGGTTCGCCCCCCAATTGGGTCCCTCGGGGGCTACGAAGAAGTTCATTCGGGTGCTTTGCCCCGCGAGCGGCGAGGCGGCAATAAGCGTCGTCCCCACGATCAGCACCCTCCAAATTCTTGTCGCTAGATCCATCTTGACCGTCTCGGACATCATCTGCCTCACCTCTAAAAATCGCATCTGGATGGTCCCGGAAGCTCCGGGCGGAGCCGTCCACTCCCTGCATGCCCACCCCAATAATCAAGCGTAGAGTGAGCGGGCTAGAACGTCAAATGACTAGCGACCGGTGTCCACAGACGTCAAGCCGACCGGGTGAAATTCGCCTGGACGGATGCTGGAGGGTGGCGTAGTTTCTCCCGGCCCAGGACCGTTCTGAACTTACTCGTTTGCAAGGCAGGGAGCCGATGAGGGACAGGCCAAGACGGATCGTCGGGGGGGTGGCCACAGTGCTTCTGGTTGGGTTGAGCGCCGCCTGTACGGTCGGAGACGACGTCCCGACTTTCGTCGTGGATGCTCTTTGGCCCATGCCGTTGGGCTATCCCAATATCTTGGGACCGGTGTCCGGGGTGACCGTGGCCGACGACGGCAACGTGCTCATCGTGACTCGCCAGGACGGCTTCAGCCGGGCCAACGAGATCAACGTGGTGACCGAAACCGGAGACTGCTGCAGACCCACGCAGGCGGTGCTGGAGTTCACTCCGGACGGCTCGTTGGTCCGCGAGTGGGGAGGACCGGATCAGGGGTATCCGTGGCCGGGACGGCCCCACGCGATCGCCGTCGATCCAGCAGGGAATCTCTGGATCGGTGGTGGTGTGACGCCGGCATCCGGTGGCGGCCGTGGTCGTGGAGGCGGCGCAGGTGCTGCGCCCACCCCAGAGAGGGTGGACAGCCACATTCTCAAGTTCTCCCGCGACGGCCAGCACCTGATGACGATCGGTGGGATCGGCCAGACGCCCAGCAGCCAGAGTACCAGGGGCTTCGGCGGCGCGGCGGGCTTCTCCTTCGACGAAGACGCGAACGAGGTGTTCGTGGCGGATGGCTTCGCCAATCGACGGGTAGCGGTGCTCGATATCGGTACCGGTGAGTTGAAACGGTCTTGGGGTGCCTATGGGAACGCGCCCGACGACTCGAACCTCGGCCCCTACAACCCCTCGGCTCCGCCGGCCCAGCAGTTCCGGTCGGTCACTTGCGCGGAGATCTCCAACGACGGGCTTGTCTATGTGTGCGACCGGGGGAACAATCGGATCCAGGTGTTCGAGACGGATGGGAGGTTCGTGAGCGAGGTGGTCATCGCGCCCGCCACTCTGGGCAGTGGCTCAGTATGGGATATCGCCTTTTCGCCGGACTCCCGGCAGCGGTTCCTCTACGTCGCCGACGGCATGAACGAGCGCGTCCACATACTCGATCGGGCGTCGCTCGAGTTCCGGACTTCCTTCGGTGTCGGAGGACGCTATCCGGGTCACTTCCGGGAACTCGGGAGTGTTGCCGTCGACGACCAAGGAAACGTCTACACGGCTGAGCACGGGCAGGGGAGGCGTGTCCAGAAGTTCACTTACCTCAGGATGAGTCCGGTCACGGCTGAGCACCAGGGGGCCCTTTTTCCTGAGTCCCAGTGAGCGCGTGCGACGATGATGAGGCAACAGCAGGGGGCGAGCTCGGCACCACTCGGTGGGCGGGCAACGGCATCCGTAACAGGAGAGAAAACATGAGCCGGCGACGGAATCTGATGCTCGGCGCCAGTCTGGTCGCAGCCATTGCGCTACTCGGAATGGTGCGGGGGGCGCTCGAAGTCGTGGCCAGTACACAGATGGTGCAAGCCCCAATGTTCGAGGTGGATCCCTACTGGCCAAAGCCCCTCCCGAACGGCTGGGTATATGGAACCGTCATCGGGGTTACGGTGGACGCGCAAGACAACGTCTACATCGTGCACCGGGGCGTCGTAGGCACTGCGGAGGACGCAATCAACGCGGATCCGCCCCTCGCTGAGTGCTGCGCCTCGGCGCCCCCGGTCCTCCAGTTCGACCCCGAAGGGAACCTGGTCCGGGCCTGGGGCGGTCCCTCGCCGACGGAGGAGTATGTGTGGCCGGGCTCGAATCACGGATTGGGCATCGACGAGACGGGTAACGTCTGGATCGGCGGTAATAGCGGCGGTGATTCTCACGTACTGAAGTTCACCCGCGAGGGCGAATACCTGGAGACTTACGGCGAGCCGGGGAACCTGACGAACAGCAATAGCATGACGCACTTTGGGCAGGTGGCGGATGTCGAATTCGACTTTGCGGCCAATGAGGCGTATTTCGCGGACGGGTACGGAAACAGGCGGGTGGCGGTCGTGGACATCGACACCGGGGAGATCAAGAGATACTGGGGCGCCTACGGCAACCGCCCCGACGACGATTATCAGTACGAGGGGTTGCGACAGGGGGGCACGGGATGGTCCGCGGATATGTACCAAGAGCAGCAGTTCCGGACCCCGGTCCACTGCGCTGAGCCGTCAGTCGACAATCTCATCTACGTATGCGACCGCCCCAACAACCGGGTTCAGGTCTTCCAGACGGACGGCACGTTCGTCCAGGAGGCGTTCTTCGCCCCTGGTACGCTCGGTGACGGAGCGGTCTGGGACATCGCCTTCTCGCCGGACGCGGAACAGAGCTTCATCTATATCGCCGACGGCAAGAATTCCAGGATTCGCATCGTCGATCGACAGACGCTACAGGAAGTCTCCACCATCGGGACCGGCGGCCGCTATGCCGGGATGTTCCAAGCGGTCCATAGCATCGACACCGACTCGCAAGGCAATATCTACGCGACGGAGACGTACGAGGGTCGGCGCCTACACAAGTTCGTCTACAAGGGGGTCGGGTCCGTCGCGCGGCATCAGGGGGCCGCTTGGCCCGCCAGTGATTGAGGCGTGACGGGCTCCCTCGTGGAAGCGGGGGACCGCCACATTACAAGTGCCCGTGATCCGAACGGTCACCGGGCACTCCTTTTAGGCGTCAATACGCCATCGCGTACGCCTCGCGCCGCGGATCCGCCGCGGCCGTGATCGTCCCGGACGGCTCGATCCGAATCATGTGCGCCCCGCCGAAGGTCGCCGTCCAACCGTGGACCACTCGGGGGTCGTGGCCCCGCCCGCTCAGGTCCGCGAGGACCTCTGCGGAAATACGATCCTCGAAATCCACGCGGAGGCTGTTGTAGCTCCTAAAACGAGGAGCCTCGATGGCCGCTTGGGGCGTCATCCCGAAGAGAAAAATATTGTTCACGATCTGGATGAGGGACTGCGTCTGGCTGTCGCCGCCCGGCGTACCGAGTGTGAAGGCCAGGCTGCCATCCGCGTTCAACGCCATCATGGGCGTGAGCGTGTGGTACGGCCTCTTGCCTGGCGCGACCACGTTGGGATGGTTCGGGTCGAGGTTGAACAATGCTCCCCGATTCTGGAGGACGACGCCCGTTTCGGGCTCCAACAAACCCGAACCGAATGAGGCGAACAGGCTTTGGATCCAACTCACGGCGTTGCCCCACTGGTCGACCGCCGTGATGTAGACCGTGTCCCCGGAGTCGTCGGCGTCCCCCAGTTGGGCGTCCGTCGAGACCGGCCCCTCGATTCCCGGAGCTACGTCTTCGGCGGCGCTCGATCCGATCTTGAGGGCGCGTTCCCGCAGGTATTCCGCGTCGAGAAGCTCCTCGACGGGGATGTCGGCGAACTCGGGGTCGGCGACCCACCGGTCTCGATCGGCGAAGGCAAGCTTCTTGAGCTCGATGAGCGTGTGCAGGTAGTCCGCCGTGTTGTGTTCCATCGTGGCCAGATCATGCTCCGCGGCCATCTCCATGAGGGCGATCTGGGCGATGCCTTGCGTATTCGGGGGTAGCACCAGGATGCGATGATCGAGGTAAGTGCCTTCGAGGGGAGAGGTCCAAGTGGTCTCGTGCGTCGCAAAATCCGCAGTGCGGAGGTACCCACCCACCCGCTCCAGAAACGCGGAGATCGCCTCCGCGGGTTCGCCACGGTAAAATCCACTCTTACCCTCATCGGCGATGCGCTCGAGGGTCGTGGCGAGCGCCGGGTTTTTCAAAAGTGATCCCACATGGGGCGGGGAACCTCCTGGGAGATAGAGGCCGAGCGCAGGCTCGTTCAGGCCTCGTGAAGCCCCCGCGATGTCGCTCTGGAGGCGGCTGGACACCGGGAATCCGTCTCTTGCGTAGGCGATCGCCGGAGCCAACGCCTCTGCCAGGGATATCGTTCCGAAACGGGCCAGTGCATCGTCCCAAGCCGCGACCGCACCCGGGAGACTGACTGAAAGAGGCCCGGACCCTGGTACGGACTCGTGCCCGGCTCGCGTGAAGAAGGAAGGAGAGGCGAGCGCTCCGGCTCGACCGCTCCCGTTCATCCCCACGACGTCCCGCGTCGCACCATCGAAAAAGATACCGAAGGCATCACCGCCCACCCCGTTCATGTGTGGCCGCACTACCGCCAAGACGCCCGCCATGGTCACCACCGCGTCGACGGCGTTGCCCCCGTCCCGGAGAACCGCGTATCCCGCGGCCGTGGCGAGCGGGTGGTCGGAACTCACGGCCCCATGTACGCCTCGCACATCGGGGCGGTTCGCCGTCGGGAATTCCACTCCCGAAGCGGCGACCGGAGGGTCGGCTTCGGCAGGAGCGCAGGCGAACAGAGCCAAGGTAAGGATGACGGCGAGGGGGATGGGCCGGAATCCAGGATCATAGCGACTTTGCATCGGTTGATATCTCCTAATCCGCGGATCGAGGGTGCCGCGCCACACCGGATCACGTTCGCCCCACCGCCTTACCTTAAGGACCCGCCTCGCGTTGAGCCAGAGCCAACCACGGCCCGGTCGTCGCAGAACGCGGCCTACTGGTTTAGCGTGGCCGCCCACCATAGAGTGGCATCAGCGAAACACATCCATGGGTCAACACGTCTACAGGAAGATCCCGATGAAGCTGGTGACCCCGGCGCTCATCGCGAGCGGGCTAGGCCTTTTCGCCATCAACAGTCTCAGAGCGCAGCGCTCACCTCTGTCCCGTGCCCAGGACCAGGCCGTGAACATGGGTGCCGCCCTCAACGCCACCGGGCGGGATGCCGAGCCGACCTTCGGGACCGACCGCCGCACGATGTACTTCAACTGTGCGGACCGCACGCCGGATGGTGGAAACGACATTTGTACGTCGACGCTCGTCGGCGGTCGGTGGACCCGGGCTGAGATCGTTCCGGCCCCGATCAGTACCGGGTACACAGAGGTTGAACCCCTCCTGTCTCCGGACGGCAATCACCTCTACATCATGAGCGATCGTCCCGGGGGTAGGGGCAGCTTCGACATCTGGGTGAGTGACAAGGTGGAGGGCGAGTGGACGGAGCCGAGGAACCTCAGCGCCCCGATCAACTCCGCCTATGCCGACCACTGTCTCTACTTCACCGGACCCGACTGGAGCGTGGCCTACTGGACGTCGACCCGGCCCGGCGGGTTCGGAGGAAATGACATCTGGCGGTCGGAGAGAGTGGACGGTGTCTGGCAGGGGGCCGTGAACTTGGGTCCCCAGGTCAACTCAGCCGGCAGCGAACACCATTTCCTTCCATCGGCCGATGGTCGCTCGCTCTATATCACTGCCACTCGGGACGAAGGGTACGGGGAAGAGGACATCTACGTGAGCACCAGGGACAGCCGCGGCGTATGGGGCCCGCTCGTCAACTTGGGGCCGCTCGTGAACACCGAAGAGAATGACCGCTGTCCGGCGTTTTCCCCCGATTTCCAGATCTTCTACTTCGACTCCGAGAGGGACGGTGGGTACGGAGACAAGGATCTGTGGTGGGTCTATACGGAGAATATCAGCGGAGGCTGAGCACCTTTCGGTAGCCGGTGGGCTCGGAGTTCATCGGGTCCAAATCACAATGACACCACACGTCTCGCGGTTTTGCACGAACTCTATGGGAATCTCCGCCACGCCCTGGTATATCTCGATCCCCGCGATCACCTCAGGACTCACGAGCTGGTTGATATAGATCCCTCCCTGGACCAACACGCCATCGAGATAGATCGCGGGATTACTACACCTCTCTCTGAGGCCCCGAGCCCCGCGCTGGAAGTCGATCCGCACACCGGTGAGTCCGATGGGGTACAGGGCTATGCCGGGAATACCACGAAACACGTCGGTCAGCTCCCTCGGATTCCGATCCTCGATTTCCTGGCGCGTGAGGAAGTCCCCCATCCCCCGGTTTCGCCGCTCGTAGAACGGTCGCATGCGGCCGTACACCATGAGCGTGCGATCGACCTCGACCACGACCTCAGGCACGGCAACGGGGACAGGGATGAGCACCACGTCGTAGGCCAACACATCCTCTGTGTTGGCTACCCAAATGTCGTCGGTCACATCGGCGTACGAGAGGTGACGCACGTGCAACTGGTTGGGTCCCCATGCGAGCGGTACTCGCGGTACGTTGAAGACGCCATCCGCGGATGTGACGGCGATGGTGTTTCCGTTGACCGACACGAGGGCACCCGCCAATGGGGTGCCACCGACCGCTTCGACAACCCTACCGGCGACAGTGCCGATAGGGGCCAGTCCCGGCTCGAGCTGGATCACACCGACATCCTGGCGTTCCTCGTCGCCCTGAGGGGTTGGTAGCCTGAACGTACGGGGCGCGAATCCTGACTTACGGAAGTTCAAAACGTGTTCGCTCTGCCTGTCGACCTCTAGTCGAAAGGCGCCGACCGCACCGGTCACCACCGGGCTGATCCCTCCGTCGACGAAGACAAGGACGTCGCTGATCGGTTGATTAGCGTAGTCGATCACCGTGCCGGTCACGACACCGATGTTTTCCTGTGCATGCACCGTTGGCGACAAGCCCACCATCAACAGGGCCCCGGAAGCAAGCGTTCGGCAGAAGAAGTTCATTGAGAACGACTACAAGGTACGCGGACGCCCGTCAACGGCTTGCGGGAAGTGGCAGAGCCAGTGCTACCAACCCACCCTGGATTTGCACCAAAACGTGCTGCCGTCCCTGGTGCATGTAGGTCATCATGCCGTAACGCCCGCTGGCAGGTAGCTGGATTTGGCCGAGCCGCACACCGCTCGATTTGTTCACAGCTTACAGTTAAGGCGTGCCGTCGCCGTATAGAACAGGAGGGTCGGCGTTACGAGTTGCGCGGCTTGCCTGCCACTGCCAGTGTTCCCGATCTCCACGCCCTGCAGGGCAGGGTGCCCGAGAATGCGGTTCGGTGTATCCCCTACTGGAATCCACCACAGGTGCGCTCCCGTGTTCATGTCTATCGCCGTGATCCTGCTGTACGGCGGCTTGAAGATCGGGAGGCCTCGAACCGTGGGCCGAAAACCCTATCCAACGGCATAATCGCTGATGGTCGTGCCCGTCGGCTGCGGGATCCGGGCGTCGCGCTCGTGGCCGGGAACGATCTCCCGGGAGGAACAACCCTTCTGCGAAGTCACGTAGATGATGCTCGTCTCGGGGTCCGCGGCGGGCGTGCCATCGATGTTCGTGCCACCCACGTCGCCGGGGCACCAGATCGCTCCCAGCTTTCCCCGGTCGTTGTCTCGGTGCAGCGGCGGCTGGAAGAAGGGGCCGTAGTCGAAGTCCTCGAGGAGCGCCAACGCCTCCTGCCGAAGCTCGGGTGTGAAGTCGATCAACCTCCCACGTGCCGTGCCCGGACTCGCCCGGGCCGGGAAGGACGTTGGATTTCCAGAGGTGTTCACCCGTGCGGGCATTGTACGCCAGGATATCTCCAGGCACGTTCTCAGGCCGCGCCTGGTTGTACCCCTGCTCCGCGGAGTTGCCTACAATGACGACGCCGTTCACCACGATCGGTGGCGACGAGTTGGTGATGTAGCCGATCTCCAAGGGAATGCCTTCGTACGGATCGAAGGGATGGCCCAAGTCCTCCAGCATGTCGACTGAGCCGGTCTCAGGGAATCCGTCGATGGGCACATGGCCCCCGAAGTTCTCGATGGGCTGGCCGGTGTGCGCATCGAGCGCGTGAAGGAAGAACGCGGGCGACACCACGTAGATGATGTCTCTGCCGTCGATGTTGGCGTGGGCGACGCCCTTGCCGTGGTTCTTCCGCATGGAGTACTCCCAGCGGAAGGTGCTGGGCTCACGGAAAGTCCAAAGCGTCTCCCCGGTGCCGGCGTCCATGGCGATCACGTAACGGCGCTCTCCCGCCACGGTAATAAGCATGCCATCCACATAGAGCGGCGTCGGGCGTGCCAGTATGTTTCCGAAACTGGCTCCGTCCCATTCCCGCGCGACCTTGAGGTCGTCGAAGTTCGCGACCGTTATATGGTCGACGGGCGAGTACTGCTGGCTCCCCACGTTGCCGCGGATGAACGTCCACTCAGGCTGACGGCCGGCGCCAGTCCACTCCTGCGCCGCCGACTCGCCGACTGCCCGACGAAGAGCGTGCAGAGGGCCATCGCGAACCAGGCTCCGACGACAAGATGACGCGAAGAATGGCTCCTCGTCATGAAAGCTTCTCCACCGTATGGAGATTCTTCGGCCTCAAGCGCATCTGGAAAAGCGCTTAGTTCGCGGGTTCGAAACCGAACACGTGAGGTACCAGCCCTCGACCGTGTATGTTACTAGTGTGGCGTACCAGGCTGGCGCGCCAGAGAGCGGGGAGCGCGTCTTGAAAGCCTTACCGCAGCGCGGTACCATCCGATCTCAACCAGTCCATGGAGAGCCGGTGACGATTGCCGGCGGCGCGTTTGACGCGGCAGGAGCGCCAGCGGCAGAACATGTCCCACCCGGAACTCACGATAAAGGGTTTATCGCTGTCCCTTCGCCTCGGTTGCTCAGCGGAGGAGCGGCTCAACCCACAGCCGGTCGAGATCGACCTCACGATCCGATTCGAGACTCCCCCTCGAGGGATGGTCACCGATCGCCTCGAGGACACCGTGTGCTACGACGCATTGGTCGGCGCGATCAAGGAGGTGACTTCAGATCGCGAGTTCTCGCTGATCGAACACCTCGCGAACGAGATTCTCACGTCACTGAGGAGAATCGTCGAGGCCGAGCACGAGCTCAGGGTCACCGTTCGCAAGGTCTCGCCGCCCGTGCCGGAAATCACCAAGGGTGCGGAATTCACGGTTGGAGACTGAGCGATGGTGATTCTCGGCCTCGGCAGCAATCTGGGAAACCGCGCCATCCATCTGAAGAGGGCCATCGCGCGCCTGTCCCGTGGACATGGGGCGGTTCTCGAGGATGTGAGATTGAGCAGGATCTATGAGTCGCCCGCGCTGACGCCGCCTGGGGCCCCCACCGCGTGGGACCTGCCTTATCTGAACTGCGTTCTTTCCGGAGAGACGACTCTCGAGTCTGGCGACCTACTGCGCCACGTCCAAGAAATCGAGACATCGTTGGGGCGTCATGACCATGAGCGATGGGCCCCGAGGGTGATCGACATAGACATCCTCTGGTGGCATGGCAACGAAGTGCGATCCGACGGTTTGACCATCCCGCATCCGGAGATCGTGAATCGACCGTTCGTCCTTGAGCCTCTGTGTGACCTGATTCCAGACGCCATCCTTGATGGCGAGACCATGATGACCCGCGCCGGCCGCGTCGCTGCCCGGACGTCGCAGGGGGAGATCCTGCAACCGGCCATCCACTTACCGGAATCCGACTTCGAGGTGAGTTGTCCCACGCTCATGGGCATCCTCAACGTCACGCCCAACAGCTTCAGCGACGGCAGGCGCTTCCTGGAGCCGGAGGTCGCCCTCGAACACGCAAGGCGACTCGTGCAGGATGGCGCCGGGATCATCGACGTCGGTGCTGAATCCACTCGCCCCGATGGCGCCGCCGTCGATCCGATGTCCGAGTGGACACGGCTCGAACCTGTGCTGGAGGGCCTGCGGGAGCTTCAGGAGGAGCTACGACCGTTGGGACCAGGAGGTCCTTTCCGGATCAGCATCGACTCTCGAAATCCTTCGACGGCAAGATCGGCTCTGGAGCTCGGGGCCGAGGTCTTGAACGACGTTACCGGCTTCCGCCATCCCGGGATGCTGGAGCTCGCTGAGGATACGGATGTCCCGATCGTCCTCATGCACAGCCTGTCGATCCCGGTGGTGAAGGGAGAATCCGTTCCGCGCGATCACGACCCAGTGGAGTTCCTGATCGGCTGGGCACGGGAACGCTTGGAGGAGTTCGCACACCGGGGAATCGCCCGGCACCGCCTGATCTTCGACCCGGGTATCGGGTTCGGAAAAACGGTCCAGCAGAATTGGCATATCCTGGAGCACGTGGAGCGCTTCCATGACCTTGGGATACCGCTACTCGTCGGTCACAGCCGGAAGTCCTTTCTCGAAGCGGTCACCGACAAGCCGAGCGCTGAGCGCGATGCCGCGACGCTTGTCGTAAGCGAGCCTCTCGCCTCGAAGGGCATCGAGATTCTCCGCGTACACGACGTCAAAGGGCACGCCACACTATTGCGTCGGCAACACTCGAAAACGGCGGACAGGTCTGCGGCCCGAGCCGGCGTGCCGTCCTAACCGTGGGAAGATCAATGAATGAGAGATGAATGAGATAAGAATCGATGCATGAGATACTGACAGCCCTGAAGATCGAAAAGCGTCACCTCGGGGGATTCTGCGGGGAATGGATGGGCTCCGGCCCTGAGCTGACCGTGACGACTCCCATCGATGGATCGCAGCTCGCCACGGTGCAGCAGGTCACCGAAGAAGGGTACGACGCCATCGTTTCCCGTGCTCACGAGGCGTTCTTGCACTGGCGTACCGTACCGGCTCCGCGACGCGGGGAGTTGGTCCGCCAGATTGGGGATCGGCTGCGCGAGGTCAAAGGTGAGTTGGGCGCGCTCGTCACCTTGGAGATGGAAAAAATCAGAGTCGAGGGCGAGGGCGAAGTCCAGGAGATGATCGACATCTGCGACTTCGCCACGGGTCTATCCCGTCAGTTGTACGGGCTCATGATCGGCTCCGAACGGCTGGACCACCGCATGATGGAGCAGTGGCACCCCTTGGGGGTCGTGGGGGTGATTAGCGCGTTCAATTTCCCGGTCGCCGTTTGGAGCTGGAACGCGGCTCTGGCGTGCGTATGCGGAGACCCCCGTGCTATGGAAGCCGGCTAGCCAAACGCCCCTGACGGCCATCGCGGTCACCAAGATCGCCCAAGGGGTTTGCGAGGAGAACGGGGTCGATCTCGCGATCTTTTCGCTCACGGTGGGGAAGGGATCTACGGTCGGGGACAGGCTCCTACACGATCGCAGGATTCCACTGGTGTCGGCGGCCGGAAGCTGCACGGTGGGTTACCGGGTTGGGGAGGTCGTGGGCAAGCGGCTCGGGCGCACGATTCTGGAACTCGGTGGAAACAACGCCATCATCGTCACGTCACACGCCGATCTCGATCTGGCGCTCCCAGCGGTCTTGTTCGGCTTAGTGGGAACCGCGGGGCAGCGATGCACGAGCACCCGCCGAATCATCGTCCATGAGTCCGTGCGCGAGGAATTCGTCGAACGGCTTACACGCGCCTATGAGGGTGTTCCGATAGGAAATCCACTGGAGTCGAAAACGCTGATGGGTCCACTTGTGAACTTCGGAGCGGTCGAAGACCTGCAGAACGCGACTCGACGGGTTCGGGAAGAGGGTGGGGAGATCCTGTACGGGGGTGAACCGCTGGAGGGTCCTGGATTTCCGCGCGGGCACTATGTAAGGCCGTGCATCGCGTCGGCGCAAAACAGCTTCAGGATCGTCCAAGAAGAGACGTTCGCTCCGATCCTCTGTGTCATCGGGTATGGCGAGGCGGTGGCATCCCGTAAGGAATCGGTAGACGAACTCCCCGAGGCGATGCCGCTCCACAACGACGTCCCGCAAGGCCTCTCTTCGGCGATCTTCACTGAGCACGTCCGGGAAGCTGAGTACTTCTTGTCGCACCGCGGGAGCGACTGCGGTATTGCCAACGTGAACATCGGGACCAGCGGCGCCGAAATCGGCGGCGCTTTCGGTGGCGAAAAGGAGACGGGTGGCGGGAGGGAGTCCGGCTCAGAGGCCTGGAAAGGCTACATGAGGCGACAGACCAACACGGTCAACTGGAGCACAGAACTGCCGTTGGCCCCTGGAGCACAGAACTGCCGTTGGCCCAAGGGATCGAGTTCTGCTCGTAGGGGCGCTGGCCGGGACGGATGAATCCTGTGGGGCGTTTGTACGTATAGTAGTGTAGTCCGACACCTGAGGAGGTGGTGCGTGGCAAGCTGTAGCGGTACGACGAAGAAAGGGACCCCATGTCGGCTGAAGGCGCTGGAGGGCTCCGATTACTGCGCTATCCACATCACGCAGGATCCTGAGGCTCCGTCCGGCCGTGAGGCCATCGAAGAACTCGAAGGCCGGTTGAGTGAAACGGCGAAGACCGTCCTCGGGATCGCAATAGCAGCCGGGATTGTGCTTACGGTCTTGATCAGGCGGAGGTAGGGAGCCCCCTACGCGCCCCCTTGCCCTCAGCTTTTTCAAGAGGGTGAAAGAGGGGTTCACGATCCCGCTCCGGCCAGCGCTTCGCTCCACCGCCTTCGGCGGCAGACTGTCCTCCGCGGGACCAGTCGGTGATTGAGCAGGTGATTCGTGCGCTCGGCGCATTGGGCGACCCCTCAGCCGTGCCGGCGATCGAGAAGCGGGTGAAGGGCTCCCTCTTCTCGCGTCCGCCAAAGGGTCTGCGCCTCGCTGGCCTTGCCGCGCTTGCCTCCATAGGCACGCCTCATGCCGTGAGCCTGGTGGAAAAAGCCCGGGCCGACAAAGATCCGGAGATCAGCTCTACTGCTGCGCAGCTTCTCTCAGGAAAGTGGGAATTCTACACGGTCCCCAGTAGGCGCCCGAGCGTACGCAGCAACTTCGCGCTCTCGCTGATTTCCTTCCTTAGCGAGGCCAGCCGCCCTCCCTGCTCGGAGTGCTCCATGAGTGAGGTGATGGTCGTGTCGACGCGCGTCTTGTCGGGGAGCGCTGCCTCCATCCTGAGCGTCTCGGTATATGGGATCACGCGATCATTACGCCCGTGAATCAGCTGTACGGGGATCTCTACACGGTTCAGGAAGGGGAGTGGGTCCAAAAGCGGAGCGGCCTCCATGGTGGCTCGGGTCAGCAACGGTGTGATCCGTTCGGCTTCGGCCTCGGCCGGTTCGCGGTCCGACGGAGGGGCGAACAGATCGAAGAGCTCCCTTCGGTCCCTCGATACCTGTTCCCTCAGCTGTTCCTTGAGCGTGTCGTAAGAGGGATCCCACGCCAGGATCCGCCGTTCTCCAGCCTCGACTGCGAGGCGCCACAGGGCATCGGAGACGTCCTGCGCGTTCTCATAATCGGGGATCGAAGTGAGGTGGTTCCCTCCCATGATCCACCGCCCGTATGGGTCGGGCCGCAAGTGATGTTGAGCGTCACCCCACGTGAAGCGGCCCGTCATCTGAAACCGGATCATGCTCTCTATATCACAATAGCCGCCGAACCCGATGACGCCCGCCAACTGGTCTGAGACGTCCTGATGAGTGGCAGCGACCACCACTTGCGGTGCACCGAAGGAAAAGCCGATCAGACCATAGGGCCCGTCCGACGTGTTCGGCAGCGACCGAAGGCCATCGAGCGCGGCCCGAACCGACGGAAGAGTCCGTTCGGGCTCCAGCCGAAGGTCGACCCACTCGGGAATCTGGGGCACGAGTACGGCGGCCTTGGAAGACGCGAGGGCGCGAACGAAGCGCAGCAGGGTCGGATGGAACCGCCCGGGTCGGGTGACCCCATGCAGAACGACCCATCCCGGCAGGTTCCGCCCTCCACCGCTCGGGAGTGTGACCGAAGCCGGAACTTCACGATCCCCTCGGGGCAGGACGGTCTCGTACTCCTCTACGGCCGACCTGCCCGTGATCCAACTCCCGAGGGCTCGAGTGGTCCTCAACACTGTGGTCATGGAGAAAGAAGCTATTAGAAGGCTGCCGGATAAGTACAGTGGGCCGCGAGGGAATATTGGTGCGGTGCCGGAGACCGCCAGACGTTATCTTGGCTGAGCGCCGAAACTTCATACAAGGCTAGGAATGACCGAATACCGACCGCCGTACCGGGAAGGGGCGTTGTTGGGGCTGGCTATTTTCGGCCTCTATATCGTGACGTTGTCGCCCACTACATCCTGGTGGGACGCGAGCGAGTACATCACGACGGGACATCTCCTGGGTATTCCTCACCCGCCGGGAAACCCTCTTTTCGTCAGCATTGCCCGGGTATGGAGCCTATTGCTGGCTCCGTTGGGGTTGCCCGTTGCGGTGCGAATCAACCTCTTGGCCGCCGCCACGAGCTCCGTGGCAACGTTCTTCTTCTTCTTGGTCGGGCATCGCGTGTTGTCCACCGTGATTGAGGAGCGGTGGATGCTCACGATCGGCGTCGCATGCGGCCCAGTGATGGGGGCCACTGCCTACACCGTCTGGAATCAATCCACCGCGAACGAAAAGGTCTACACGGTGAGTGTGGCCGTGATCGCCGCAGTCTCGTGGCTCGCCTTGAGATGGTACGACCAACGGGGAGAGCCGCCAGGGCTCAGAGCCCTCCTGTTGGCCATCTATCTCATAGTATTGGGGGCGAGCAATCACCTCATGTCCACCCTTCCCGCTCCCGCTCTGGGCTTGTTCGTGTTGCTGGCGGGCCCGGCAGTGTTACTGACATCGCGCTTTTGGGTTCGAGCCATTCCCCTGGTGGTGCTGGGAATCTCGTTCAATCTCTTCCTCCCGATCCGTGCCGCTCAGAACCCCATCATCAATGAAGGGCATCCAGTCTGCGAATCGGCGGCGGGTGCCGTTGTCGCGGTCTATACGAATGGTAAGGCTGGGTGCCCTGCATTGGGCGAGGTTCTCTCGCGCGCGCAGTATGCCAAGCCCCCGATCACCCAACGGCAGGCGCCGATCGGGCACCAGTTTCTCAACTATTTTCAGTACTTCGATTGGCAGTGGGCCCGCGGGGCCGACTTGAGCGAACTGCCCGTCGGAGCGCGACTGCCTGCGACCATGCTGTTCGTGGCGATGGGTTTCATGGGCCTGCTCGTGTTGTGGAGCGCCGACCGAATGATCTTCACGTATCTCGCCGTGCTGGCGGCCACACTCACGGTGGGTCTCGTCGTCTACCTCAACTTCGAGTATGGGTTTTCGCTGGCACCAGATATTGTCGACCCTACCGCCCACGAGGTTCGTGAGAGGGACTATTTCTTCGTAGCAGGCTTCTTTCTCTGGGGGAATCTGGCCGGGATCGGTCTGGCCGGATTCTGGTCGGCGCTTTCTGAGCACTGGGGTGGAGGTGCTGCCTACCGTAAGGCGATGCCTGTTCTCTTGGTCACCTTCATTCCGATGGCCTACAACTGGGAATGGGCG
>CAUZVZ010000050.1:0-17680 GCA_963583605.1 Gemmatimonadales bacterium UBA6960 | reverse complement strand
TGCGACCAGGACGGTCACCGACAGATCGTAGATGAAAATCGACGCGCTCATGCCGCCGGCCACCAATACGGCCAACGTGACTCCCTGAAGGGTACCGACGAAGCTGGGACGCAGCCGTGCTCGAATCCTGAAGAGACAAGCTCCGTGCTCGTGCTCCTCCATGAGCGTCCGCACGTGCAGCCATCCCCAGCGGCCGATCGCCAAGCTGAAATCCCGGTCGGGACGCCATCCCGCGTCGACGTCGACGATCTGAGCCGGCCGCGAGGCGCGCAGGACGCCGACGAGTTCCGTCAACAGAGTCGTGTGCGATGCACACGACTCGCTCCAGAACGAGCGCTCCGTACCGGAGTGGGTCACGAGGCGCGCGGCCGCGGCGACGTCGCGCAACGTCGGCATCGGCGACTTCCACGGATGCCGCGTCACGTGCTTCGGCGCCACCGCCCGGGATCGCGACAGACCACGGAGGCGACCCCTGAATCGGGCCAGCGGCTGCAGCAGGTGGAGCCAAGCGATGAGGCCTCGATACAGAAAGCGACTCTGTCGTATTGGCCAGCGCCCGATGGCAGGCAGGCCGTCGAGTTTGGCACGCCAACCGCATCGGGCGCAGCGCGCGACGGTGATGCTCCCGCTGAGGATCCCGGCGATCAGAGGGAGCCACGCGGCGTCCATGCCTGCCAGCGGCCCAAAGACGCCAATGAGCAGCAAAACGAACGAGGCCGCCATCCACCCGGGCGAGTGGGGCATGTAGTGCCATCGGTGCGCCTGCGTGCTGTAGATCGACGGAAACGCCGCGGTACCCCAAACGCCTGTGTTCACGCGCCGCTCGGCCGCTGTGCCCCGGAAGGGAAGCGGGCCGTAGATATGCCCATGCCACACCATTCGCCCGCCGAGAAACTTCTCAGGATGATGCGCGTCGAGCCAAGCCTCCCCCTCGCCATATCCGACTTGCTGACGCCAATACGCTCGCACGCTCGCACGGTGATGGTGCCAGACCAAGGCCGACGGCGCGAAGCCGATGTCCAGCTTCTTGGCCTGCAGCCGCCAGCAGATGTCGACGTCGTCGCCGGCACGGACGTAGACCGGATTGAAGCCGTCGGCCGCCAGGAGCGCGTCCCTTCTGAAGGCCATGTTGCAGCCCGGTACGTGCTCCGCGATCCGGTCGTCGAGCATGACGTGGATCGGTCCTCCGGGGGCACGCGCTACACACTGTGACACCCATGGGTCGTCTGCCGGCACGACGTTCGGACCGCCGACGCCGGCCACGTCGGAGGAGAGCAACGGCTGCACTAGGTAGGTCAGCCAATCAGGGTCGACCCGGACATCGGCGTCGGTGTACGCGATGATCTCACCGGTCGCGGCGGCGAGTCCAGCGTTCCGCGCCGCGCTCAGGCCGCCGTTCGGCACCTCGATGACACGGACGTCGGAATACCCTCGCGCGATGTCCCCCGTCCCGTCGCGCGACCCATCGTCGACGACGATGACCTCCACGTCGGGGTAGGTCAGCGCGTCGAGAGACGTCAGGCAATCGGCAAGGGTGTCCGCGGCGTCGTACGCGCAGACCACCACCGAGACTCTCGGCCACGACGCGCGCTCGCTGGACGGGAACGGAGCGCTGGCGAAGACCTCTTGCACGGCGGCGAGCGCCGGTTTGCGGTGTCGCGTCTCATCGACCAGGCCAAAGTTCCAATCGTCGACCGCCCGGCCGCCGCGCCACCACTCGTCGGTCCAGGAGTACGCCACCGCACCACAGGCGCCTTCGGCAAAAGCCGTCCGAAGATGCGTCGCCGTGATGCTCGCTTGGCCCTCGAGCCCCTCTCTCAAGCTGTCCCCGCCGGCTTCCGCGAGGAGCAGCGGTCGGGTGCCCGCGAGATGCTGCAAACGCGCGAGATAGCCACGGAGCTCAGTCTCGCGATGGAGATAGACGTTGTAAGCGAAGACGTCGAACGCATCGAGCTCGAGGTGCTCAGTGGGCGGGAAGTTCACATACGTCAAAAGGCTGTCGGGCGCCGCGGCCTTCACGTCTTGGTAGAGCTCGCGCAGGAACCGCTCGATCCTCCGGTGGCCGTGCCAACGGACGATCCCGGCGGGGATTTCGTTGCCCAGCGCGAAGAGGAGCGCCGCGGGGTGCTCCGCGAGCCCTCGCACGGTCGTGACGGCGTCGCGTTTGATGCGTCGGGTGAGCTTTTTGTCGTCGAGGAATGGGATGTGTTGCGGCCACGCCAGTCCGACCATCACCCTGAGACCGTGCCGAAGGGCCTCGTCGAGCAGCGCTAGAGACGGCGGCGTGTAGGTGCGTACCGTGTTGATGCCGGCGGCCGCCATCAGTGCAAAATCTTGTGCGATGCGCGCCTTCGACGGGAACTGCGCTCCCTCGCTGTCTGGAGCGAAGGTGCCGTAGGCCACTCCCTTGATCAGGACGCGACGCCCGTCGACCTCCAGGAACTTGCCATCCACGCGAGCGCGAGCGCTACCGCCGGGGCCGCTTGGGGTGGGAGAGCCGCTCACACGGGTGGTGACTTCCACCGGGATAGCCGGCCGACTAGTCCGCCGAGACGGGCTGCGAAATCATGTCCATCAACCAGTGGCCCGAGCGGCTTGCCTTGGTCTGGACGTAGCGCAGATTGTGGCGGTTGACCCCACCGTAGAGGGGCGTGCGCTCCGTGACTTCGATGCCTCCCTCCTCTACCGCCATCACCTTGTTGGGGTTGTTGGTGAGGAGTTCGACCCGCGCGATGTCGAGGTGGTTCAGGATCGCCACCCCGGCATCGTAGCACCGCTCGTCCGCGCCGAAGCCGAGCACGCCGTCCGCGTCGACCGTGTCCAACCCATCGGCCTGGAGGTTGTAAGCGCGAATCTTGTTACCCAGTCCGATCCCACGGCCCTCCTGGGCCAGATACACCAACACGCCTCCGCCCCGATTCTTGAAGTGCTCGAGGCTCCCGCGGAGCTGCTCCCCACAGTCACAGCGCAAGCTGCCGAAGAGGTCTCCCGTAAGGCACGCCGAGTGGAGGCGGACCGGCACCGGATCGGGCCATCCCGCGCGAGGGCCGATCAGGACCGCCACGTGCTCCAGGAAGCCCCCGCCCTCTCGGAAGAATACGAAACGGGAGTGCTCGGCGCCCGCCAATGGAACCGACGCCTC
Source organism: Gemmatimonadales bacterium UBA6960 (assembly GCA_963583605.1). Classification (GTDB taxonomy): domain Bacteria; phylum Gemmatimonadota; class Gemmatimonadetes; order Longimicrobiales; family Gaopeijiaceae; genus UBA822. The sequence continues at coordinate 14,538 of CAUZVZ010000050.1, read as the reverse complement.
GGCCACGGTGGTGATCTCGATTCCGGACCGGGCCGCCGCACGCTCTGCGTCCTCGTTCGAGACGTCGAGAACCGTCCCGTCCTCGATCCAGCGCGCGAGTAGCGGCGACCCGCGATCCGACTCCACGCTCACCACGGCCGGAAGGAGACGGGCGAATCGTGTGAGCGTCAACCCCGCAGATTCCGTGGCGCTGGCCGGACGCGTGTCGAGGCGGAGAGAAGAGCCTGACTGGGCGGGTCTCCGCGCCATCGCCAGTCCCAGAATCGTCTCCGGCGTCTCGCCCACGTCGAGTCCGACGCTGAGGTTCGCCTCACCCTCGTGCGCGGCGATCCCCATCGCTCGACCGCGATGGTGGGTCACGACCAGACGAAGGGGCGCACCGAGGGAGCGGAGCTGTTCCAGCCCGTCCACGCCCAGACATTCGACCGCGGCGACCAGGGAGCACGCACCTCGAGCCCCATTGGTCACGCAGAGAGCACGTCCCTGCTTGAGCTCGAAGAGTCCTCGTTCCGCTTTGTGCGCCATTCGGTCAGGTGGTATCGTTGGGGCCGCGTGTGCCCCGATCCGGGCGTCGTGGGCTGGCGGGCCGCTCCGCAATTCGTCCCGGAAGCCGGTTCCTGGGCGATCGGGCGAAAGATGCGCCTGTGGGACTCCGGCTGATGAGGGTACTCATTAAGATGATCAGGCTCGTGTCCGGGTGGGTGCTTGTCAATGGGCTGCTCCTGACGCCGTCGTGGCTCTCAGGCGCGGTGACGGACGCACCGGCGCCGGCCTGGCTTTCCCTGGAAGCGGCCCTGATCGTGGGCGCGATGGCGATCCTGCCACGGCGCCCTTGGAGCCGAGGGCTGGCCTGGGTATTGGCCACGGGAGTCATTCTGTTCGTCGTCGTCGCGCTCGCGGATGTCATCTTCCGGGTGAGCCTGGGGCGCCCGCTCAACCTCTCCTTGGACCTCTACCTGCTGAGTGCCGTCTACCGGCTCGCGGTGGGGAATTCTGGGTTCGTCCGGACGCTTCTCGGGTTCGGAGCGATCACCGTTTCCCTCAGCCTGTCGGCGTTCGTGATGGCGTGGCTACTGACACCGACCGCCTCGGACGGCAAGAAGCTTCTCTCCCGGCCCGTACCCCGCGTCGGGGGGGGGATCATCGTGGGCTCGCTCGCGCTCGGCCTCATCGGTCTGGGCGCGCCCGCCATCGGACACTTGACGGCCGCACCCGCCGTTTGGCTCGCCGTCGAGCAGGCGGGACAGTTTCGGGCGACCCGCCAGGAGCGGAGAGCGTTCGCTGCCGAGCTGGAGACGCGCCCGGACGGATTCGCGGATTTGCCGGGGCTGCTGTCGCGGCTGGAGGGGCGCAACGTCGTCGTGACGTACATCGAGTCCTACGGGATGGCGGCGCTCGAGGACCCCGAGTTCTCGGCGACCATCCGGCCGCGTCTCGACACGACCGCGGCGCGAATCGAGAGAGCGGGCCTCCACTTCGCGACCGGCGAGTTTGTCTCCCCCACTCTGGGCGGGCAGTCGTGGTATGCTCATGGGACCATGCTCAGCGGGCTCTGGCTCGAAAATCAGCTTCGCTACGAACTTCTGCTCGCGAGCGAGCGCGAGACGCTGGTGGACGACTTTCGACGTGCCGGCTACCGAACCGCGACCGTGATGCCCGCCATCACGACGAGCTGGCCCGAAGCGCTCCGACTCGGCTACGACGACGTGTATTCGAGGCCTTCGATCCCCTACGCGGGCCCGCCGTTTTACTGGGTCACCGTCCCGGACCAATTCACGTGGTCGTTCCTCAGGGACCTCATCGGGGAGGCGACGACCCCGCTCTTCATGGAAGCGGCGATGGTGAGCAGCCACGCGCCCTGGACCCCCGTCCTGCCCCTCGTCGATTGGGACTCCATGGGGGACGGAGCGATTTTCGGACCCTACCGAGAGGATGGGTATCCGCCTGAGGAGCTCTGGTGGGACGTCCAGGCCCTGCGCCAGGGCTACGCTCGCGCTCTCGACTACTCGCTGCTGGCGATGGCTGAGTTCGCTGAGCGGTTCCTGGATGAGCGGACCCTCCTAGTCGTGGTCGGGGACCACCAGGCCGCTCCCTGGGTGACGGGGGCGAGCGACGCGGACGTTCCGGCGCACGTGATCGCCCGCGACCCCGCCCTGCTCGAGCCCTTTTTCGAGTGGGGGTTCCGCCCCGGCGCCTTCCCCGACCCGGAGGGCACGCCTCCGCGAATGGACGAGTTCCGCGAATGGTTCGTGCGGGCGTTCAGCGGCGGCACCGCCGCCTCCACCACTCTTTTGATGAAGGAGGGAAGGTGACAAACGGCTTCGGCACCGGCGCCCGGCTCTTCCATTGGTTGGTCGTGCTACTCGTGCTGGTACAGATCCCCGCGGGAATCGCGATGATCGCGCCCGCCCTCGAGCAGGAGTCGATCGACAGGCTCTTCATCTTGCACAAAGGGCTCGGCGTCGTACTCCTCGTGGTCGTGGTGGCCCGCGTACTGTGGCGGCTGGCCCACCCGGCGTCGCCCATGTCGGAGACCTTCCCCGAGTTGGAGCGACGCATGGCGACCACGGCGCACTGGGTTATCTACGTGGTCCTGATCGTGGTTGCGGGGAGCGGATATGTGCACGTGGTCGGGGATGGCTTCCCCATCGAGATGATGGACGCACTCAGGCTACCGACGCTGCTGCCTCTGATGCCCGGGGTCGCCTCGTGGGCGTCCCTCGTGCACCGATTCTCGACGTTCCTTCTGATCGCCCTGGTGTCGGTTCACGTGGCAGAGGTGTTGCGGCACCATCTGGTGCTGCGCGACGGGACGCTACAACGAATGTGGCCCCCGCTGGGCGGGCGGGAGCCCCGCCCCGACTCCGAAGCGAAGCCGGAGGGAGGAACCGCACCGAAGGGAGAGACAAACCCCGAGGGAGGGGCCGGTGGTGTGGCGCCGAGTTGAGCGGTGGCTCGGCTTGGTCCGCTCGCTGATCATCTACTGGCGTCCGGGCCGGCAGCGCGGGCTCCGGGAGCTATACCGCCCCTTCGTCGGGCCGGGGGATCTGGTTTTCGACGTGGGGGCGCACCTGGGGGACCGCACCGCGGCGTTCCTAAAGTTGGGCGCGCGCGTGGTGGCCTTGGAGCCCCAGCCCGCGGTGCGCCGCTGGCTCGTGCGGATCGTCGGGCGCAGCCGTGACGTTTCGGTTCGGTTGGAGGCGGTGGGGCGCGCGGTGGGTACCGCCCGCCTGGCCCTGAGCCACCGCACGCCGACCATGTCCTCCCTGGCCGACGACTGGCGAAGCACCCTGCCCGAACAGAACCCCGGCTTCCGCCGCATACGCTGGAACGACTCGTTGGAGGTGCCGGTGACGACCCTGGACGCGCTGATCGAGCACCATGGCCTCCCGCGCTTCTGCAAAATCGACGTGGAGGGGTACGAGGCCGAGGTGCTGGCGGGTCTGAATCACCGCATCCCCGCGCTCTCCGTGGAGTTCTTGGGAGGAGCTCTGGACGTCGCCGAAGCGTGCGTGCGGAGGCTCGAGGCGCTAAGTGGGTACGAGTTCAACGCGATCGAGGGAGAGGAAAGGAGATTCATGTCGAAGCGGTGGCTCACGGCCGATGAGATGGTCGCCTGGCTGAGGGGCGACGAGAGAAGTGTTTCTTGGGGAGACGTCTACGCCCGGCTGACTGAGCGCTCGAACCATGGCTGACGGAGTGATCCGGTGGTGGCAGACGCTGACGACGGTGGACGCGGATGCGATCGAGCAGAGCGATCCGGTGGTCGTCCTGCCCGTCGCCGCAATCGAGCAGCACGGACCCCACCTGCCCCTCTCCACCGACCTCGAGATCGGGCTCGGCCTGCTCTCAGAAGCGTTCGGGCGGCTGCCGGACGGCTTTCCCGCCTGGGCTCTGCCGCCGCAAGCGATCGGCTGCAGCCGAGAGCACGCGCACTTTCCGGGAACGCTCTCCCTCGAGCCGGACCAACTCTCCGCGCTGATCGAGACGACGGGCGAGGCTCTCGCGCAAATCGGCGTGCGGCGCCTTGTGCTGAGCAACAGCCACGGCGGGAACCGGCACGCGCTCGAGATCGCCGGTCTGCGGCTTCGCGACGAGCTGGGCATGCTGGTCGTGCACGCGAGTTGGTTCCGTTTTTCCCAGCCGGAAGACGTGGACCTCCCGGAGGGGGAGTGGCGTCACGGCATCCACGGCGGGGCGGTGGAGACGGCCATGATGATGCATCTCCGGCCGGATCTGGTGCGCGCGTCCGAAGCGGCCCGGGCCCGCTCCTTCGGCGAGGAGCTCGAGGAGACGCTACGCCGGGTGGCTCCGGAAGGTCCGGCCTCGTTCTCCTGGCTCGCCGGCGATCTAAACCCGGAAGGAGTGGTCGGGGACGCCACCCTGGCCGACGCCGATCTGGGGGTACGGTTGGTGTCGCATTACGGGGCGACCCTGGCGGAGGTAATCGAGGACGCACGGGCGTTCCCCCTGGACCGGCTGGAGACCGACGCCCCGTGAGCGGCTCCGCTAACGCGGTGGGTCGGATTGGCTGAAGTCGCAGCCGCGCTAGACGAAGCCGCGGCCTGGGCGCTGGTACGCGCCGCCGTTCCGCGGGAGGTCCCTGAGCCCGGGCCCCGTCGTGTAGTTCATGGCACGCACCCGGAGCTCTGGCTCGAGCTGAGCGAGTCCGGCCGCTGGGAGACGTCGGCTCCACCCACGCCGCCGGCTCGAGATCTGCTCGACCTCTATATGCCGCTCACCCGCGGGCCCGACTTGGTCATCGGGCAGCTCGGCCAGAGCCTGGACGGCCGCATCGCGACCGTGAGCGGGAAGTCCCACTACATCACCGGACCGGAGAACATCCGCCACCTCCACCGACTTCGCGCTCTGGTCGACGCCGTGATCGTGGGGGCCGTCACCGTGGCGCTGGACGATCCGGAGCTCACGGTGCGGGAGGTGGAGGGCGAGAATCCAGTCCGGGTGGTGCTCGATCCGGACGGCCGCCTCGGGCAGGACCGCCGGGCCTTCTCAGACGGAGCGGCTCCGACGCTAGTGGTGCGACGCGCCCCGGGGGATGGCCCCCCGGAAGTCCTCACCCTTCCCGCCTCGGGCGCCGAAGGTTTCGAGCCGGGGGCTGTGCTGGAAGCGCTCCGTGCCCGCGGGCTGCGGCGGGTGTTGGTGGAGGGGGGAGGGGTCACGGTGTCGAGGTTCCTCGAGGCTGGCGTCCTCGACCGACTCCACCTGGCCGTCGCGCCCATGTTGATGGGCTCGGGCCGCCCGGGCATCACCCTGCCGCCGATCGAGACCCTGGACCAGTCGCTCCGGGCTCAGTGCCGCCACGTACCCCTGGGAGACGACCTCCTCTTCGATCTTGACCTGAGATGAGCAGGACGACGCCGGGGGGGGAGGAGACCGGGGATCAGGGAGTGTCTGGGCCCCGGGGGAGGGCCAGCAGGTCCACGTGTCCCACCTCAAGCCCGGGCGTCGAGGCGGTCGTTGCGCGACGGCGCCCTGCCCAATTCTGGATGAGCGGAGCGTCGTCGGGGCGCTGCTTGGAAGCAGCAGCCACCCACCCGTCGATCAGCGCGCGAGCCAGCGAAGCGTCGTCGGCACCCAGGCGCCAGGGGCTTGGCCGGAGTCGGGTGTCGTATCCGGCCGCGCGGAACGCGCGCTCCGCCGCGGGGCCGGCCGCAGGTCCCAGCGCAGGTCCCATCCCCTTGTCCCGGAGCTGATGGCTCCGCACCGCCTCGGCGACGAGCGCGTCGTCGGGGTCGGGGTCATCCCAGGTCATCGTGCCGTCCCAAGTGAGGGCGAGTAGCGCCGCGCTCCCGGCCGCCTGGCACGCCGCTACGAGCCGCTCAAGCCATTCGTGGGTCACCAGATCCAGCAATGCGGAGGCGGTCACGAGGTCCGCTCCGGGGACGAGCCCCAGCCCTTCCCGGTCCAGCTCGCCGACGACACACTCCACTCCACCCACCCCGCGCACCGCGACGTCCGTATGGGTCGCCCGCTCAAGCAAAGCGGCGTCCCTGTCCACCAGCGTCCAGACCTGCTCACCCGGGAGCCGGGGCGCGAGGTGGCGGAGGTTCGAACCGGTGCCACTACCCAGGTCGAGCACGCGCCGGCTCAGATGGGACTCCCACCACTCGGCAAGGGGGACCACGAGATCAGCGGCGCGTGAGCGGTGATCCACCGGCTCGCGCAAGGCCAGCCAGTCCTGGGCGAAGGTCTCCTCACCCACCCGGAGGGAGCTCCTGAACGGCACCCTCGAAGGCAAGAGCCGCGTCGCCCCAGGTAGGGAGAGAACCGCCGTGGCGGAGCGATCCCTCCGCGAGCTCGGTCCGCCTTGCGGCCCCCTCCGGACCCGAAAGCAGTTCCTCCAGCGCCACCGACAGGGCCGTCTCGTCCCCGGGGGGTACGAGCACCCCGGCCTCAGGGGGTACGGTGTCCGGAACCGCTCCTCCACGCGTGCTCAAGACCGGGAGCCCGCGGGCGAGGGCCTCGGCCAGCACCATGCCATAACCCTCGTAGTGAGTCGCAAGCACGAAGATCGAGGCTGAGTGATAGAGCGCGTGCAGTTCCGGGGCGCTGAGCTCTCCGGGGAAGTCGATTCGGTCCTCCAGCCCCAGCGCTCCCGCTAGCGCTAGCACTGAGTCGGCGAATTCCGGCGTACGCGTCAGGCTCCCCGCGCACACGCAGCTCCAGGGGAGGACGGCGACGCGGGCGAGGGCGCGAACCAGCACGTCCTGCCCCTTTCGGGGGATCACCGAGCCCACGCACAGAAGGCGGGGAGGCTCGCCGGGCCCGGGGCCCACCGCGGCCCGCGCCTTATCCGTCCCGGGTGGTACGACGCGGACGCGCGAGGCAGGGACGCCGTATTCCCCGAGACGGCGCGCGCTGAACGCGCTCGTCACGACCACGCCAGCGCAGTGCGCCAGAGACTCGCGCTCCAACCCGGTGAGGCGAGTGTGCTCGGCGGCGTCCAATCCTGTCTCGTCGGCAAGCGGATGGTGAATGAGGGCGGTCAACCGCAGGCGGTCTCGGTGGGCCCGGAGAGGGTCGGGAAGCGGGCTCATGGCGAGGCCGTCTAGGACCACCCGGGCGCCTTCTGGGATCCCCTCGAGGGTGCGGGTGAGGCTGGACTCCGCGCACGCGTCGCCCTCGGGAAATCTGCCCTTGAGCCTGTGGGCGATCACCCTCCAGCCCAACGCCGTCAGGCCCTCAGCGATCCGGGCATCGTAGAGATAGCCGCCGGTCCTCTGGTCGAGCGGTCCCGGAACGATCAGATGGAGCTCCCGCGCGCTCAAACCGACCCTTCGAAGGACGCCCAAGCCACATGCGACTCGTGAAGCGTCACGTTCAGTCGCTGGATGCCACGCGCCTCCTCTCCGAGGTGACCCTCATGAATTGCGCCCACGAGCCGGTCGAAGATCGTGCGCGCCAGGAACTCGGTGGTCGTGTTCTGTCCCGTGAAAGCGGCCTCGTCGTCCAGGTTTCGGAAATCGAGCTCCCCGAGGATCTCTTTAAGCGTCGCGCTGGCGAGTCCGATGTCGACCACCAGGCCGTCGGCGTCGAGTGGATCGCGCCGGAAAGTGGCATCGACCACGTAGGTCGCTCCGTGGAGCCTCTGGGCCGGCCCGAAGACCTCGCCCCGGAAGCTGTGGGCGATCATGAAGTGATCGCGAACGTTAAGGCTGTACAATGGTTCGGTCTCCAAGCGGCTCCCGGCCGCGGTCAGGGTTGGGCATAGCGGATGCGGTGACACAGGATCCCCCGCCCATCTTCGACAAGGCGGCCCATCACCTCCGGGAGCGTCTCGAAATCGCTCTCTCCCGAGATGAGGAGGTCGAGCCGCTCGTCGCACAGAAGCTCGAGCGCGACCCTGAGCCGGCGGGCGTGATCCCAACGCGGAGCCCGGTCCACGGGGATGCGGCCCACCTGGCTACTCAAGAGGGTGAGCCGGCGGGAGTGAAACTCCTCGCCTAGGGGGAGCGCCACGTAACGGGTGCCGTACCAGCTCAGTTCGACAACCGTGGCCTCGACGCCCGCCACCGACAGAGCGGCTTCGAGCCCCTCCGGGCTTCCGCTGGCGTGGAAGACGAAATCAGCGTCCGCCCCGGCGGGAGCGCCATCGGCGAATTCCAGCCCCAGGCCCCGGGCAACGTCCTCCCGGGAGGGGTCGACGTCCACCAGGCTCACCCGGGCTGCGGGGATCTGATGGCACAGCCAGGCGACGAGGAGCCCCACGACCCCGCCCCCGATCACCACGATCCGGTCGCCCACCGAGGGTCGCGCGTCCCACACCGCATTGAGCGCGGTCTCCATGCTCGCGCCGAGGACGGCACGCTCGGGAGGCACCCCGTCCGGCAGAACATGCACAGCTTGAGCCGGCACGCTGTAGAGGTCCTGGTGGGGGTGGAGGCAGAAGACGTGCCGCCCGACGAGCGAGGCCCCGCCGCTGGTGCCTTCAGAGGACTCGGACCCCTCCGAAGCCTCCAGCACCTCGCCCACGCTGCTGTACCCGTATTTGACGGGTCCGGGAAAGTCGCCCTCCTGGAAGGGGGCCCGCATCACCTCGTGCTGGGACGGCGGCACCTCCCCGCGAAAGACCAGAGATTCCGTGCCTCGGCTGATGCCGGAGTAGAGGGCGCGCACGAGCACATGGTCTGGCTCCCCGGGACTGAGCGGCGACACGACGATCTCTCCGTGGCCCGGAGCGCGGATCCAGAACTGGCGAGCGGTTCTCAGCACGAGCTTTCTGGTTCCTCCCCAGTTAATGTCGGTCCCATGAGTCAGACGACCCGGACACCTCAGCCTCCCACTTCCAGGGCGCGACCCTCGTCGCCGCTGGGCGACGTGGCGCTGGGGCTCTTACCCCTTCTGGCCGTGTCCCTCACAACTTGCCGGATGCTTGCCCTTCCGACCAGCCACGTGTTTCTTGCGGTCGCATCGTACTCGGGTCTGGGTGCGCTCCTGCTCGCCAAGCTTCCATCCGACCACCCGGGTCCCGGCCTCGGGTCCGCCAACCGTTTGACGCTGGCCCGCGCCTCTCTCGTGCTGCCTCTTGCGGCGCTGGCTCTCTTGCCCGGCGTGGTCACCGAAGCGGGCTTCTGGTGGGTGGTGGGGCTGTCCGCCGTGGCGCTGGCGCTGGACGGGCTTGACGGACCCCTCGCGCGGCGAACCGGAACGGAGAGCAGATTCGGGGCCCGCTTCGATATGGAGCTGGACGCATTCCTGCTCTTGGCACTGTCCGCATTGGTTTGGCAGAGCGGGAAGGTGGGACTCTGGGTGCTTCTCATCGGTGGGCTACGGTATTTTTTCGTGCTCAGGGGGCTGCTGTGGCCACCGCTCCGCGGTGCGCTACCGCCCAGCCAGCGGCGGAAAGTGGTTTGTGTGGCGCAGGGCATCGTGCTCGTGATCTGCCTGGCTCCAGTGATCCAGCCGGCTCTGGCCACGACGCTCGCTGCCTCGGCTCTGCTTCTCCTCGTCTACTCGTTCGTCGTCGACACCTGGTGGTTGGCACGGAGCGGCCCGTTCGCCTTGAAGACCCGGTACCGATAAGCGACGAGCCCACGTTTCAAGCACTGGCGCAAGGCGTTGCCCCCCAAGTGGCTCTCGAGTCTCGCACTCATCGAGGACAACGGGCGTGTGAGGGCGATGAGTAAGCTGAGCGCCCGATCGCGGGGGCGGTTGAGCTCAAGAAACGGGGTCAGATCCCGGTCCTCCACGAGTTCGAGCCCGTACTCGCCCGCGAGAGCGTCCACGGCCCCCGGGAGCATGAGCGAACTGGCACGCCACCCCCGGCGGAACTCGCGCACCCAGCGATCTTCTCCGGCACCCGCGAGAAAGTCATCGCACAGCACTAGGTATCCGTTCGCGGCAATCGCCTTCGCGACGTTCGCTACGAACGCCTCTGCATCCGATGACTGGACGAACGATTCGATCCCGAAAGCGAGGTCCACCGGGGCGGGAAGGGGGTCCGTGCAGAAATCGAGCTCGAGGATCGTGCCCCGCTCGCCTAGTCGCTTACGTGCGAGCTCCGCGTGGACCCCGCTATTGGTGACACCGAAGCCGGCCACCTCCGTCCCGCGGAGTACATGTTCCAGGCTGGTGCCGACGCCGCAGCCAAGGTCGAGAACGCGCTGTGCGCCGCTTTCTGCGATACGGGCCCGAAGAAGATCGTGCACGAAGTGAAAAGCTTCCGCACGGCTGCCGACGCCCTCACCCCAGACCGCCCGATGAATGACGCCTTCCGCGCCGCCTTGTCCATGGGCAAGAAAACTCGCCGTATTCTGGTCGTAGTAGCGCGCCACATCGGCGCTTTCGAATCTCACGACGCAGGCGTTACGCTTACGGGAGGGCAAACACCCAAATCACGCCGCTCCCCTGCGAAATGTTCTCCCCGGTCAGCCGGGCGTACGAAGTCGTTTGGGCGATACGACCACCCGCGCCGATCGCGACATACTGCTTCCCTTCGACCTCGAAAGTGACCGGCGCACCGGATATGTCGCCGTTCAAACGCGTCTCCCAAAGAGGCGCTCCGGTGTCTGAGTCGAGCGCGAAAAACCGACGATCCGCCGCTCCTCCGAACACGATACCACCCCCAGTGGACAGGGCCGCAGCCGTCATCGCGGCCCCGCTCGGGAGGCGGTACTCCCATGCGCGGGCCCCCGTGACGGGATCGATGGCCACGAACTCGCCCACGTAGTCGTAGCCCGGCACCGTCTTGATGAGCCCCGCCCTCATACCGGCGTATCTCCCACCCGGCTCCTCTGAGACAAAAGTGACGTCCATACAGCTGTTGTTGAGGCCCATGTAATACAGTCCGGTCACCGGGCTGTAGCTCGGCGAATTCAGATTCCTCGCCCCGTGGTAGTGCGGACACACCTCGAAAACTTTTTCAGAGTCGACGTCCGCCTGGCTGGGGATCTGATCCGGGTTGATGACGGGGCGCCCCTCTTCGGTCCATCCCATGACGAGGTTGTCGTAGGCCGTTCTGAATGAGTGGAGGAACTGGCCCGTCTCCCGGTCCAACACCACGCCCCACCCGATCTTGCTGGTGTGGATAAGCACCTTACGGACCACACCATTGATCACCATATCGATCAAAGTGCTCTCGTAGGGCGAGTCCATATCCCAGTTGTCTTCCGGAACCACCTGGAAGTACCACTGCATCGCGCCGGTCTCGATGTCGAGCGCAATGACCGAGTTTGTGTACAGCGCATCGCCCCCCCCACGGAGCGTGGAAGACCAGGGCATAGGCTGACCGGTACCGAAATAGACAAACCCCAACTCAGGATCGTAACTGGCTGTGCCCCACGTAAGCCCACCGAGGGGTGGCAAGGTGCTGTCCTTCCAACTCTCCGAACCGGGCTCCCCCGGGGCGGGCACGGTATAGGTCTCCCAGATCAGCTCGCCATCCTGAGCGTCGTACGCCGCCAGAGCGCCACGCGCGCGCCGGTCACCCCCCGTGAATCCCATGATGACCTTGCCTTCGGCGATCAAAGGGGGGTGGTTGTGGCCTCGCCCCGAATGGTAGTCCCCCGTGCTGACCTCCCAGACCAGTGTGCCGGTGCGCGCGTCCAAAGCGACCAGATAGGAGTCGGCGGTGCCCCAATAAATCAGGTCCTCGTACACCGAGACTCCGCGGTGACGGTTGTAGGCCTGGGAACTTCCAATGTCCTCGGGATAGGCGCGCTCGTGAATCCACTCCACGTCTCCGGAGACCACGTCGAACGCGACGACACGGCCGCTCCCCTCAGAGACGTACATGAGCCCATTGGCGACGATCGGCGTCGGGACCCATCGGCTGTTGTCCCGCATCGAGTAGGACCAGACTGATCGGAGATTTCGAACGTTCGTCCTGTTGATCTGGTCCAGAGGACTGAAGCCGAACACGTCGGGGGTGCGCCGGTAGCTCAGCCAGTCGCCATCCTCCGGGTTCATCAGGCGCTCCTGAGTGATCGACTCCCATTCCCTGGGCTCGCTCTGAGCGAACACCCCGGCAGCAGCCAGCATGGTGGCAAGCGTCGCACAAGAAACGCTGTGCGCGAAGAGCGCTTTTGGTGTCTTCTCGCTCATGCCTTTCTCCGCCTGAGGGTGCCGTTGTTCGGAGGAGCGACTTCAGCTTCTCCGTAAGCCCGCATCGTAACCGGGGCACCTGAGGTGGGCAACGCGAACTCCATGAGCAGCCTGTTGGGGACAACCGGGCCGCAGGTGGTGTTCGCGTGCCGCCTACGAGTGGTAGTTTCGAGGCTCCGCTGAGGAGGAGTCATGTACGTATCGACGGGAAAACCCAGGAGGTGCCGCTTGAGAAGAGCCACTCTCGCCGTGGGAGTCGCCGCACTGTTGGCACCCTCGGGGCTACAGGGTCAGCAAGCCACGCAAGGTCTGGAAGGAGCGTGGCTGATCACCGAAGTGGCGACCGCCGGGCCGGGCCCCCGGACCGTTAGCTCGCCGCAGCCCGGCCTCCTGCTCTTCACGGGCAATCACTACAGCTATACACTCGTCACGGCTGAACAGCCCCGTCGCAACCCGCCGAGGGGGCTCGCCACCGTGGAGGATATGCTCGACGTTTGGAATCCGTTCTCCGCGAATGCGGGCACGTTCGAAGTGTCTGGCAACAGCATGACGCGGCGCCCGATCGTTGCGAAGAACCCGGACACGATGGCGCCGGGGGCCTTCAACGAGTACACCTTTCGCCTGAGCGCCGACACGCTTTGGGTCACGACGGTAGGGACGGAGGGGGGGCCGTCAAGGAACCCGTCTACGGTCAGGTACGTCCGGGTGCGCTAAGGAATCTCGGACGGGTAACTAATCAATCGGCACATTAAACCGCACTTCCAGATAGATAATTGAGCCTTCCACTGCAGTGTATTGGTGTGGCGTACCCTCAGGAATCAGAATGGCGTCACCCTTGGTCACGTGCCGTGCCAGCCCACCTTCTATGTTTCCCTGACCGCCTCTAGCCGGTCTGACCACGATACCGCCCGTGACCAGAGTGCCAGCGCCATCGGTGACATAGTGAAGCTCTGTGCTAGGTCGATGAACGATAGCGCCAGCGGCTTCAGTGCGACGAATGAGGTTGATGCGATAATGGTCGCTAATCTCGATTCGTGAAGCAGCCATGCTTGGGCGCTCTCCGACAGCCGTTGCCAGTGCGGATGCTATATCGGTTCCTGGCGTGTAAGGCGCGGGAGGTACAGGCTCTTGGGCGATTGCAAAGGTAGGGAATGCCAACAGAATGATCCCAACAATTTTGACTTTTAACATGGCAATTTTCCTCCTGTAATTGTCTGGGCCGAGCCCGGGGGATCCTCACAGAACACGCCGTCGATGACACAGACGTGGAAATGGCTCGCATCTCGGAGCGTGGTCCGAATGGCTCGTAGCAAGGTGCGCAGCAAGTGCGCCGCCTGCCCCTAGGGATGTATCGACATGGCCCGCCTGCCGGTTACGATAGGCGGAAAGTCCTTCACCTCGTCATACACGGACGTGATAAAGCGATCCTTGCTTTGCTGCGTGTCGCCCCGGGTCGTCTGCTCATACGGCGCCGTCAGATTCACGGCCAGAACTTCCTCCAGCGACGTGCCCTTCGCCAGGACGTCAACTAGCATGGCGCGATACGGCAGGAGATCCTCTCTATGGATGAGCGTGCCATGGCTGGGGATCAGCCGCGTGTCGGGGCCGGCGATCGTCTGAAAGAGATCAATCGCCTCGATCATGCCCTTGATCGAGCCACCACTGGTCTGAGCGGCGAAGGGATAGCCGAAGTTGCGGTAGAAATCCTCGATGTAGATGACATTGGCGTTGCGGAAGCGCACGACGGTGTCCCCAGCAGTGTGGGACGGCATCACCGGGATGAGATCCACCGTTTTGCCGTTCATGTTCAAGGTGACGGCGGGCTCGCCGGGCGCGGTAGCGTGTCATGCCCTGATTCTGCTTCGCCCCCAGCAGGACCACAACTTCTATGTGCGGCGTCTGCCAAAACGCCGCCGCCGAGGGCGTGCGCTGCCTTCGGCGCTCCGGTCCGTTGCCTTCACGGTCGCCGTCTTGGCGCGGGTCGCGGGGCTGTGCTCGCGCACGGGCGCGTTGGGAGTCACCTCGTAAGAGAAGCCCTCCAGATGGACCCGGGGAATCTTCAATCCCACGGCCTGCTCGATGCTCCTGAGGTCGGCCTCGTTCTCCGGCGCTACCAGGGTGAAGGCCTCTCCAGTGGCGTCGGCGCGTGCCGTGCGTCCCACCCGATGGATGTAGTCCTCCGGGACCGCCGGCACATCGAAGTTCACCACGTGCCCTAGAGCCTCCACGTCGATGCCCCGGGCGGCGATGTCCGTGGCCACCAGAACCCGATACTTTCCGGCCTTGAAGCCCGCCAGGGCTTTGGTACGCTGCGGCTGGGAACGATTGCCGTGGATTCGCTCGGAGAATATTCCGTGGCGGTTCAGAAGCTTGGCCACCTTGTCCGCCCGGTGCTTGGTACGGGTGAAGACCAGCGCATCGTCGATGTGGCCCCTCTTTAGAAGCTCCACCAGCAGTGCCGTTTTCAGGCTCAAG
>CAUZVZ010000049.1:0-17739 GCA_963583605.1 Gemmatimonadales bacterium UBA6960 | reverse complement strand
TCAGCCGTGCGTTCTCCTTCTCCAGTTCCTTGAAGCGTCGAGCTTGATCCACCTTCATCCCCCCGAACTCCTGCCTCCACCGGTAGTACGTCTGCTCGCTGATCCTCAGCTCCCGGCTCACCATCCCCACCGTTTTGCCGTTCGCCAGACCCACCTCCGCCTCTCTCAATGCCGTGATGATCTGCTCCGGCGTGTGTCGTCTCCTACTCATTCTGACCTCCTCCCCGATAGCTGCGACCAAAGCCGCATCCTAACATCAACTTTGATCTCGTTTCAGGGGGTGGCGTCACTGTCCTCGACACCTTTCTGCGACCAATCGGCTCTGAGGCCGAGGCCCATGCCCCCCATCGGAAGGATCACATCGAATCCGAAAACCATTCCCGCCCGGTTCGCGGCATCCTACAGACCGGCGCCGCCCAACTGGCCGCTCAACTCAGAGAGGTTCATCCCGCCAGAGAATTCCAACTGTCCCTGAAGCGGGAGTACCGTAAGGGCCATGATCATGGCCACAAGACGAAGCGTTTCCATCGTTTTTCCCCTGATAGAGTCATCAGTAATTGTACTGCGTATCCCTAGAAAGGGCCCTATTTCTACGCTATCCGCGGTACACGTATGGTGCAACGAAAAAATCCCTTCGCGAAACGGATCTAAAGAAGTCATCGTAGGGTTTAGGATAGTGTGGGGCGCGCGTGCTCCCTCCGGGGCAGGGCGCCAACGAGGGACTCTTTGGGTAAGGATGCGAATCATGTTCGGGCTTCTTGGACTGGGGATCGCGGCGGCGGCGGGGATTGTTGGGCATATGAGAACCCGGAGCTTCGTCGGACGGCGGCTACGGTTCACGAGCCTCGTGGAGAAGCCGTACCTCGGCGTGGCGGTCGGCGTTACAGCGACCGTCGTGGCGTCTCCTTTGGTGGCCGTGCTTCCGGTGGTGGGAGTCGGCACGGCCATCGTCTTCGGGGTGGGTGTCGGGACAGGAGCAGCGCTGGGTGCCAAGGATGCGAAGAAACCACTGCTGGAAGATTAATCTCGCAGTGTAGGAGCTTCTCTTTTAGCTTCGAGTATGGATTCTAGCGCTGTCCCGGCTGTTGGCAGGTCTCGATGGATGGCCGCTCTAGGCGTTTCCTTCCTCGCGCTTATCGCGCTGGCCCTCGTGCCGGCGTTTCTCGGGCGCCAGGAGGCTGCGCTCGAGCGGGAACTCGCCGTGTTCTCCTTGGCTCGCCAGTTTATTCCCGACATCCAGATCGTCTACGCGGAAGAAATGCTGCGAATCGAGCAGTATGTGAGTTCTGGCGACCCAAGGTTCATCGCCCTCTATCAGGAGGACCTCAGACGCGAGGGTGAGCTTCTCGACGATCTTCGGCGGGTGATCAGCGCGATGCCACCGACTTACCGTGTGTATTTAACCCAGGTCGAAACCCGGGCCAGCGACTGGCGGGTGCTCCATTCACCGCTCATGGAAGCCGGTCCTCTATCGACCGATCCCATAACGTTTCGCGAAAGCTTGGTGGACGACCGTGCCCGTCACGACTCCGTTCAGGTCGCCATGCAGGCTTTCGAGGACCAACTGATCCGCGACGCGACCTTGGCGGCGAGCCAACTGGAGCAGCGGCGCACGTGGCAGTTGTGGGTCACGTTAGGAGCCGTCGGCTTGGCCATCTTGGGCGCGATTTCCATGGTGTATGTCGGCTTGAGTCTCCAGAGCCTCGCTCAGAGCGAAACGCAACGTCGGCTGGAGACGGTGGCCGCGCGTCGGGATCTAGGCTCCATCCTCAGAGGGACGGCCGATGGCTTGATCGGTGTTGATGGGGACGGCACTTGCACGTTCCTAAATGACGCCGGCTCGGCACTGCTCGGCTTCTCCCCTCGTGAGCTGCGGGGAGAGCCCGTACACAGCCGTATCCACCATACCAAGCCCGACGGCGGCGAGCATTTGGAAAATGAATGTCCGGTTCATCTCGCGTTGTCCTCAGGTGAAACCGTCCGCGTGCCGGATGACGTGTTGTGGCGCAAGGATGGGACGTCCTTCCCGGTTCAGCTCATCATCAGTCCGATGAAGGATGCGCGGGACGTGCGCGGCGTGGTCCTCACCTTTACCGATATGACCGAGATTCGCGCGGCTGAGGCGGCGCTTCACGAGGCGGTAAGAGCACGAGACGAGGTGCTGGCGGTCGTATCCCACGATCTTCGGAGTCCGATCGCTACGATCGCGGCCGCGGTCGAGCTGTTGGTGGATGTTCCGATGTCTCCGGAAAAATACGAGGAGCATCTCAAAATTATCGGTAGGGCCACCCATCGCATCAACAGGTTGATCCAGGATCTCCTGGACGTTGCCACGATCGAGGCCGGGCGGCTTTCGGTCAGAACCCACGCCGTGGACCTCGGCCAGCTCGTCGAGGAGCTCGGTTCCCAGATGCGCCTCGGGGCTGATGTGGAGGGGGTCGACCTCACAGTGAGCGTCCCGGAGGAGCTATCGGCGGTTGAAGCGGACCGTGATCGGATTCATCAGGTAATGTCCAACCTTATCGGCAATGCACTGAAATTCACTCCGTCCGGCGGGCAGGTTACAGTCACCGCCGAACAAGTTCCAAGTGGCGTATCGGTGACAGTTTCGGACACGGGCCCCGGCATAGAGCCGGAATTGAAGCAGCATCTGTTCGATCGGTTCTGGAGGGGACACACGGCCAACTTACGCGGCGCCGGGCTGGGCCTCGCGATCGTCAAGGGAATTCTCGAAGCCCACGGCACTGGGGTCGACGTAGAAACCGAGCTCGGCCGCGGGAGCGCCTTTTCTTTTACTCTGCCGACTGCGGACTGAATCCCAGCAACAGGCAGAATCAGGTCGAGGGCAGGGTATGCTCTGCTGCTAGCTCCCGGTACTCCGCCAACTCCGATCTGTGTCCCAGCCTAAGGCTTGAGACATGATGTCTGCCGCGGCCCCAGCTCCGGCGAGCCTGAAGTTCGGGCTGAACAGGAGGAGCACCGCCCGCTCTTGCGGCGCTTCCTTCACCAGCAGAAAGTGGCCGTATTCCAGATAACGGACACCGCCGTGCACGATCTTAGACGAACGACTCGACGTGCCGAAGGCGAAGTCCTCCTTCTCTAACGAGCCCCACGGTCCACCCGCGGAGAGCGGCGTCCCGAGCGATGCCGCAGCTGGTGATGCCCCCTCCGGTGATGAGTAAATCCAGGCGGTCCTCGCCGAGGCCCGTGAGCGCATCGCGCCGACCGGTCGAGTTGAACGGATGGGGAGCGGTCATCCTATTCCAACGCCTGGCCTTCCAATTGCTGGCCGGCCCACTCGAGAAGCCGTTCGACGTGGTCGGTCGTGAAGCCAATGACACCGTCGTCCAGCAGCCGCGTCGCTTCGTCGGGCTCATTGACGGTCCAAGTTACGACATCGACACCCTCGGCTTTCGCGCGCCCCACTACAGACGGCTCCTCCAGGGCGATTTCATGATTCAGATCTAGAATCGCGGCGGGGTCGGCCACGGCGAGGGACAGTGCTTCGTCGAACAGGTCGGTTGTCAAGACGATGAACCCGATACGGATGGCCGCGTCCCGGGCGCGAACGCGTTCGAGGATGCTCCAATCGAGGCTGATGAACGTCGTCCGATCGGACATTACCCGCTCCTGAACGATGCGGACTATGCGGTCGACGTCAGACGGTTCACGGATTCCTTTCACCTCCGGATAGATGTGATGCACCCGACCGGCCACGTGATCGAGGGCTTCTGCCAGGGTAGGAATCCTTTCACCGGCGAATGCTGGATCGAACCAGACGCCCGCGTCGAGCGTCCGCAACTGCTCGACCGTTTGTCGTGAGACCGGCCCCTCGCCGTTGGTTGTGCGATCCAACGTCTCGTCATGAATGACCACCGGCGTGCCACAGGAGGCCACATGGACGTCGAACTCGACTGCACGCACGCCGGCGGTCAACGCGGCCTCAATGGAGGCGAGTGTGTTTTCGGGAGCGCGCGCCGCGTATCCGCGATGTCCAATGATCTCGATGTCGCCCAAAGGGCTCACTCGTGCGAGTTGGGCCCCGTGACCTGGGCCGGGTGTTCCGTTGGCGCAGCCAGCTTCCTATCGAAGTCCGCGGTCTCCATGAGCCTCTGGACGTTCCTCTTGATCGACTCCAACTGCTGCTCCATGAACGCCATCCGGCGTTCGAGAATCGAAACGGCCTCGTTGCTACCCTTCTTGTCGAAGAATCTGCTGAGGGCCTCCACGGTTGGTTTGAGTGCGAAACGCGCGGTGATCCCGAGGACCGGGATGAGAACGATGGAGATCCCCATGAACACGGACAGGAGGGCGGTCACATCAATGGGGAGGATTGCCTGGACGACGGGCGAGCGTGGCGAATGGCATTCCAGGACTCCGTCCGGGACTTCTCGAGGGCGAGTGCCGAATGGATGGGGTCGGGCGCGCGCGCGCAAGGCGTGCTCGCGTTCCAACCTTTGAGCGACTCCAATCATCAAACCTCGTGCAACCGCGATTAAAACTTTCGTGTGGACCGACTCGTACGGAGTCGGGACAGTCCGGTTGTTGGAGGCGGCAGCGATCAGGGAGGAGGCGTCGGCCCGGACGGGCCGCGTGTGACGAGGCGGGCCAAAGGAGGCAGCATGAGGGGAGTGAGTCGGGAGGCTCTGGCAGCTGGGATCGTGGTGGCGGGTGTGTTGATCCTCGCTCAGGCGAGAGACGGTCTTGCGATGACCAACGGGCTGGTGTGGGGATCACAAAAGGCGGTACAGGGTGCCTAATGGGTGGTTGCCGGGGTGAGTCGGGCGGTTGCCGGGCTCATCTACGAGGATCGCGCAAGGGACGCCCCCGCATCGAGTTCTGCTCAACGGCAGGACCGGGACGAGTCGGCTCAGCAAGTGGCCGACTTCGTGTGGCACGGATCCGTTGGGGCAGGGCAGACGGTAGAGATCAAGGGCGTGAACGGGGCCATCATCGCTGAGCGGGCTGCGGGTACGGAGATCGAGGTTCGGGCGGAGAGACGCGGGCGCCGAAGCGACCCGGGTGAGGTACAGATTGAAGTCATCGAGCACGATGAAGGCGTGACGGTGTGCGCGGTCTATCCTTCTTCCTGAGGAGGTGAGAACACGTGTGAGGCCGGATCCGGGAGCCGCAACAACATTCGCAATAGCGACGTTCGGGTGACGTTCTACGTGAGTGTCCCGGAGAACGTCGCATTCCTGGGTAGCACCGTGAACGGGTCCATCGAAGCCGCCATGGAGCGGTACGATATCGCGCAGGGTCTGAGCTTCCCGACCGTCAACGGGTCGATCCACGTCTTTTAATGGGCTCCTTTAGTAGTACGCTCCTCTAGCCGGGGCCGGTGCATCACCCACACCTCTATGTGGGTGGGGCCGGCCCCGGTGCACCGATCGCCGATCAAGCACCCCGGCCCACTGGCGACGACCGGCCGGCCCACCACCCTCTCGGCGTCGCGGTCTTATCCCACTTTGCGTAACAAAAAAACCCTTCGTAGGGTATCACCCCCGTCGATTCGTAAGTCGTTTCGAAGGTTGCGGTTGACCCGCGGCCTCCCTTACGTAATCTTGCGCGGTTGGGAATCGGGTGCGACATGGTCGTGCGCCCGCCGGTAGTGGACCCAAAGAAGGCCTTTGGGATTAATATTTCAGGAACCCATCCAGGAGTGAGGATGATGATTGGACGCCGCCCTCTCGGAGTTTGTGTATCCGTGCTGTTCGCGCTGACCGTTTTGGGCAGCACGGAGCTCCAAGCCCAGCAGACTGTAAGCAGCCGCTTCCGAGTGCTCATACCCGACTTCCAACCCATGAACGACGACGAGGAAAAGAACTTCGGTAGGGATCTGGCGGAAGAACTTCGGGACTTGATCGATGAGATGCTCACCCATAGCGCTGTGGAAAAGGACGATATCGAAGATGCCCTAGATCAGTTCGACTTGGACTGGGAGGACGTAAATTGCATCGTAGCTCGTCAGCTTGCTCAGCAGAACAACTATCAGGTCGTGCTGTGTGCCCGGTACTCGGGGACCAGGGAGGCGTGGCAGATCCAAGACATCAGTTTTGTCGATAGCGGGACGGGTGAATCCTTTCCGGTCGATCCGATCATGTCCGCCCGTGACATGGAGGAACAGGCCGCCCAGGAGATCGTCTCGAGCTTCGAACTCTTCGTCGAGCAGACGAGGGTGGGGATCTTTTGCGGTGATTATGCCGGAAGCCAGCAATGGGAAAGCGCGCTCGAGAACTGCGAGCGCGCGCTCGAACTGAACCCGAACGCGAATACGAGTCGGTATACGCGAGCCAGTATACTACGGCAGTTGGACCGTTTTGACGAGTCCTTGGCGGAGGTCCAGCGGCTTCTCGAACGCGATCCGTACCACGAGAACGGGCTGTTGCTTGGTGGTTTTTTGGCCATCAACCTCGAGAATGAGGAGCTGGCCCGCGGTTTCTATAACCGGTACCTCGAGCTCGACCCGATGAACGCTTCCGTGCGGATGACGGTCGCATACGATCTGGCCCAGGAAGGCGATCCGCTGGGAGGGATGCAGATCATCGAGGCCGGCGTCGCCGTCGATCCCGAGAACATCGACTTCTATGAGCAGTTGGGGAACTTCGCGTTTGCCGGAGCTGAGCAGGTAAGGAGAGATGCGCAGGTTGGAGGCGGCGACGGCATGTCGCCCGAGGTCCGCGAGCTCTACGGTAAGGCGATTGCGGCCTACGAGAGGGTTTTTATCGAGAAGGGCGCGGAGACATTGGTTTCACAGCTCCGTAATGTGGCCGCAGCGCAGCTCCAGCTGGGTAACGTGGACGAAGCGATCTCGTTCTCCGAGCGTGCCGTCGAGTCACACCCCGGCGAGGCTAGCGTGCGGGCCATTCTTGCCGAGGCGCTCAAGGAGGCTGATCAGATCACCGAGGCGGTGGCGGCCCTCGCTTCCATCGAGGAGATCGATCCGAATTGGCCGAACCTGCACCTTCGTATGGGGAACTGGTTGACTGAGGTAGGGCGTGTCGAGGAGGCAGTAACGGTACTACAGAGGGCGGTTGCGAATGGGTCTTCGCCAGACCAAGCCGGGAATATGATCTTCAGCCAAGCGTACGCGGCGCATGTTCAGCCGACCACGAAGAATTATCCGCGCTTCATCGAATTGATTGGATTGGCGAAGGACTTCGATGTCAGTGCCCAAGCGCGGGAGACGTATGACTTCTGGCATGCGTTCAGTCTCTACCAGCATGGGATCGTGCTGCAGGAGTCGGAGACGCTCGAGGCTGCCAACCGGACGCTACCGATGTTTAGAAACGCCCTCACATTCTTCCAACGGGGCAAGGGTTACGCCGACCGAACTGCCTCGATCAATTTCCAGCAGTTCGTGGATGCGACCACAACCTACATTGAGATCCAGGAAGCGATCATCGCGCGCGCGGCCCGTAACTAGCAGAGTACCTCAGCGATCGCTGAGGCGCCGCATGAGATTTCTTCTCATGCGGCGCCTTTTTTGTTGTAGATAGCCAGGGCCCGTCCCCGGGGTCCAAACTAGTGGGGAAGAGTGGGTAAATCCCTCCGGTGGTGATTTTCTTCACGATTTTTTCCGAATACATAATGACCGATAGTGGAATACGCACGTCGTAACTCATTATCATACATCAAGTTATGTGATTGTGACCCGGTTCGACCACCCAAACAAAACCCGAAAACCATTGCTGTCGGAAAGGCTTGACGTCTCTTGAAGCAGGGGCGTATCTTGGTCCTTATCGTACCACTTCATACCACTGTGACCCACAGAGTGCCACCGACGTGACAAGTTTTCTGGGCAGGTATGAATTCCAGATGGATGAGAAGGGGCGGGTCAGTCTGCCCTCAGCGTTTCGCCGAGAAGCGGACGGTGACCGCTTCGTCTTGCTCCAGTGGAGAGCACCTGCCCTCACGCTCTTTCCCGTCGAAGCCTGGGCCGCCGCCCAAGAGCGTCTCTTGACGTTTCGGAGAAACCAACCCGAGGCGTTTGGGGACGTGCTGGCCATTACGTCCAGAGCGGTCGAGGTCTCGCCCGACAAACAAGGCCGGATTCTCATCCCCGCTTGGCTACAAGAGGCAGCCGGACTCGATGGGACGGTCCTGTTAGTGGGCAACATTGATCGGGTGGAGCTATGGCATCCCGATGAGTTCGAGAATGCGGCACGTGCCGGTTCTGTCGAGTTCGAGAAATTCTCCAACCAGATCTTCGGGTGACACGTGTCTTTACCTCTCCGAGCGGCTGAGACTCCTGTGAGCGAGTGGACGGAGTCGTCACCCGGTTTTCACGACCCCGTTCTCGCGAGAGAGGTGATGGAGTTCATGGCTCCGTCCGGCGACGGCCTTTATCTGGATGGTACGGTGGGAGGCGGAGGGCACGCCACCATTCTACTGACGGAATGCGCGAGCTGCAGCGTCATCGCGGTGGACCGTGACCCGGATGCCCTGGAGGTGGCCAAGGCCAAATTGGCCCCGTTCGGAACCCGAGTCCGACTCATTCGGGCTCGGTTCGACGAAGCGCTTGCAGAGGCCGAGCTGTCGGAACCCTTAGCGGGAGTCCTTCTCGATCTGGGAGTGAGTTCCCATCAACTCGACTCAGACGGGCGGGGGTTCGCCTTCAGGGCCGGAGTGGAGTTGGACATGCGCATGGACGCTACGCGAGCGGACCAACCAAGCGCGGCTCAGCTCCTGAACTCCGAGTCCGAAGAGGGCTTGGCTCAGATCTTCCACGAGTATGGCGAGGAACCCCGCTCCCGAGCGCTCGCACGGGCCGTCGTCGCCCGTAGAGCCTCGACGCCATTCCGGACAAGTGACGACCTGGTCGCCGTCCTCTACGGGACGCTGGGCAAGGCCCCGAAGGCCAAGGAAAAGGCACGGATCTTTCAAGCGGTGAGAATCGCGGTGAACGAAGAGCTGGCGTGCTTGGAGCGCGGCCTCACGGAGTCTCGCGAGGCCATGGCGCCAAATGCTCGGATCGTCGTGATCTCGTATCACTCGCTCGAGGATCGGCTGGTCAAGAACGCGTTTCGCGATTGGAGCCGCTCCTGTGTCTGCCCCCCCGGAATGCCCTTGTGCACTTGCCGCGGTGAGCCGTTAGGGAGCGTGCTGACCCGGAAAGCCGTACGTCCGAGCGAGATCGAGGTGCGCCGAAACCCACGGGCCCGTAGCGCCCGGCTTCGGGCTTGGAGGAAGGGATGAGGCACCGCCGTCCCCGCCGCTCTTGGGCCGCCCCGAGCCTGCTTGTGGTCGGCTTCTCTGTCCTCCTCTCAGCCTTGAGTCTTGTGACCTGGCGCCAGAGCCGCGCCTTCGAGTCGCTGGCGGAGCTAGACGGAGTCGAACGGTCACTCTCCCTCGCCGAATCGGAGCGGGCGGAGCTTCTTCGACGGATCCAGGGCCTGGACAGCCGAACTCGGATCTCCTCAGTCGCCCAGGAACGTCTCGGCATGCACCATCCGGAGGCCTCTGAGATGGTTCTGCTTTCGGGCGGTGCACGATGAGACGCCGGAAGCGTGTGATGGAGACCAAGGTGACGGTACGCCGGAGGGTACTGCTCGCGTGCTGGTTGCTGAGTGGAGTTCTGATCGTCACCAGAGCCGCGCAAATCCAGGTGGCCCAGGGTCCCTTATGGAAGGAGCAGGCCGCGCGCCAACACCGCACGAGCGTGGAGATCGCCGCCGTGCGGGGATCGGTGCTCGACCGCTCGGGGGTCGAGTTGGCCACCAGTCGTGAGACCTTCAGGGTGAGCGTCGCGCCGAGAGAGATCCGGGACGTCGATGCGGTGACCCGCCTCCTAGTCGAGACGCTGGGGCTGGACGAGCGCATCGTACGGGGGGCTGCGACATCGTCGAAGTCCTGGCGCGTCCTTCCGAACGCCTTTCCGCCCTCCGTCCGTGAAGCGCTCGACGGCATTCCTGGTGTGTACCTCGAGCGGGAGCACCGCCGATTCTATCCCCAGGGTGACCTGGCCAGGGGTCTTCTCGGGGTGGTGCGGTCTGGAGAAGCGTCGGGGGGCGTCGAGCAGGCGTATAACGAGGTCCTCCAGGGGACCGTGGGCCAGGCGGTGCTGGCGCGAGACCCCGCCGGCAAGCCGATCCCGGGGGAGCGCGTTGTGGTGGAGGGACCGCGGGGGGGTGGACAGGTCGTTCTGACCCTGGACGTGGATTTACAGGAGATCGGCCAACAGGCGCTGACGGAGGCCATTCGAGAGACTGAGGCGCAGGCCGGAGATCTTCTCATCACGGATCCGCGCACCGGAGATATTCTGGCTATGGTGTCCATCCGTGATGAGTCCACGAACGCTTTGTCCGCCATCAACACGCCGTACGAACCCGGCTCCACCCTCAAGCCGCTCACCGTGGCCGGGCTCTTACACACCGGGATGGCGTCACTCGACGACGTGATCGACACGGAGTCCGGCTCATGGACCGTAGCGGGCCGAACGATTACGGACGTGAGCAACGACCACGGTCCCATGACGCTGGCACGGGCGTTACAGGTGTCTTCTAGCGTTGCTGTGGCGAAGGCGGCTCAGGCCATGAGCCCTGCGGTCCAGTACCAGAACCTCCGCGATTTCGGGCTCGGTGCCCCCACGGGCATCGGCCTCCCAGGGGAGGTAAGAGGGACTCTGCGACGTCCAGAGGGTTGGAGCAGGCAGTCCTCGGCGTCTCTCGCAATCGGATACGAGGTTTCCGTGACGCCCCTCCAGATGGCCATGGCATATGGAGCCTTGGCCAATGGCGGTGTGCTCATGGAGCCCCGGCTCGTGAGGGAGTTCCGGGACTCGAATGGCAAGGTGACCGCTCGCTTCCAGCCCCGGATGGTTCGAAGGGTCGTCTCGCCAGATGTAGCGCGCGATGTGGCCGATGTTCTCGTCGACGCCGTGGAGGTCGGCACGGGAACGCTCGCTCGCTTGGGCACCTTCAAAGTGGCTGGCAAGAGCGGCACGTCACGCGCTTGGTCTGACGGGGCCTACCAGACCGGGGACTACTTCGCTTCGTTCGTCGGATTCTTCCCCGCGGAGGACCCGCAGCTCCTGGTCATGGTGAAGTTGGACCGACCCCGGGGGGCGTACTATGGAGGATCGGCTGCGGCCCCGGTAACTCGCGCCACCATGGAAGCTGTTCTGGCGGCTCAGCAGACACCCATCGACCGTCGGGCCCTCGTGGACGTCGCCCGGCCTGCGGAGTTCCAGCTCCTCTCCCGGTTCGGCGCTTCGTCAGTAGAGGGCGATGGCCGTGAGGCACCTTTCGTGGTGCGATTCGCCGAACTCAGGCTGGCCGGGAATCCAGAAACGACCGTGACGCGAGAGTGGAACGCGCCGGCGTGGCGTGAGCCCATGGTGCCCGAGGGCCGAGCCAGCGTAACGGTTCCCGACGTTTTGGGACTCACCGCTCGGGCGGCGGCTCGGCGCATCCACGAGGCAGGGCTCCGGGTCGAGTGGGATGGATCGGGCGTGGTGCGGCAAATGGTGCCCCATGCTGGCTCCGTACTGATGCCGGGCGACACAGTGCGGGTGACGTCGGTGGGAGCGAGAGCTGATGACTAGGACATCGTCTGCCCTTCAGGTGGTCACCGCCGTGCTTGGTGAGGCTGGCCTGATCGAAAAAATACACGGTCCGACCGACGTGGAGATTTATGGGGTGACACAGGATTCGCGTTTGGTCGAGCCCGGAAACCTCTTTCTGGCTTGGAGAGGGTCCACTTGGGACGCCCACAGCTTCGTAGCCCAGGCCGCCGACATGGGTGCTGCCGCAGCGGTGGTGGAGCGGTTCGTGCCCGAGGCCGACATTCCGCAGGTACAGGTGTCGGATGGCCGTTTGGCCGCCGCCTTGGCCGCGGACACCGTCCTCGGCTCTCCGTGGGCCAGCTTGTTCACCGTCGGGGTGACCGGCACGAACGGCAAAACGACCACGGCTCTTCTCGCCCAGCATCTCCTCGGCTCCCGGGGTCCGTCGGCAGCAGTGGGCACGCTTGGGCTCGTCGAACCCGACGGTTCGGTGAGGGAAGGCGAAGGTCTCACGACTCCGGGCCCCGTGGCCATCTCCACCTGGTTCGCCGAATTGGCCGAGGGGGGCGTTGGCTCAGTGACCGTGGAGGCATCCTCTCACGCACTCAAGCAGAGGCGCCTCGACGGCGTGCGTTTCGATGCGGTGGTCTTCACGAATTTGTCCCAGGACCACCTGGATTATCACCCTGACATGGCGGCGTATTTCAGAGCCAAGGCTCACCTTCTCAATCTGATGAAGACGGACGGCTGCGTGGTCGTCAACGCCGACGACGCGCATTGGAAGGACCTGCCCATCCATGGGCTCCGCACGGTCACCTACGGTATCGACGAACCGGCCGACCTTCGGGCGGACGACATCGAGCAGGGCTCCTCCGGAACCAAGTTCCGCATGGCGGCCGAAGAGGGTGAAGTCGACGTCGATCTTCCGCTCATCGGCCGTTTCAATGTTGAAAATTGTTTGGCGGCTGCGGGTGTGGGCGCGGTCGCCGGCATGTCCCTCGACGCCGTGGCGGGCCGTCTCGCCAGCGTACCACAGATTCCCGGCAGGCTCGAGGTGGTTGCCCGGAAGCCCTTCGTGGTGGTGATCGATTTCGCACACACGCCCGACGCACTTCGCCGCGTCCTCACCACGATGCGTCCGCTCACGCCGGGACGCTTGATCGTCGTGTTCGGTGCGGGCGGTGACCGGGACCGCGGAAAGCGGCCCGACATGGCACGGGCTGTCGCTCGAGTAGCGGACCTGGTCGTGATCACGTCCGACAATCCCCGGACCGAGGATCCGGAGTCCATCATCGACGACATCGTACCGGGAATGAACGGCTCCTCATTCGAGCGGTTGGCGGATCGCCGGGAAGCCATCCGCTACGCGCTCGCGCAAGCCGGCTCCGAGGATCTCGTACTGCTCGCCGGCAAGGGACACGAGCGGTATCAGGTCATCGGCACTGAGCGCCATCCGTTCGACGAGAGGCAGATCGTCGAGGAGCACTTGGGCCGGATGGGAGACGTAGCGTGACCCCTAGCGTGAACGCTCCCTTCGCTTGGACGGACGAGCAGGTGAGATCCGCCTTGGACGTCGCGCCCCAGCAGGACTGCAGCCGCATCTTCACAGGCATCTCGACCGACAGTCGCACGACTCAGGAGGGGAACCTGTTCGTTGCCCTGAGTGGGGACAACTTCGACGGACACGACTATGTGTCCGATGCCCTCGGCAGGGGAGCATGGGGTGCCGTGGTGGCGCGACCCGTCGAGGAGGATGGCGCCTGCATCTACCCCGTGGAAGACACGCTACTGGCGCTGGGTCAACTCGCCGGACATCGCCGGAGGAGCCTCGACGCCGTCGTGGTGGGCATCACCGGATCCTCCGGAAAGACCGGAACCAAGGAGCTGACCCGAGCGGCCATCGAGCAATCACGCCGCATCCACGCCACGCCGGAGAATATGAACAACCGTATCGGCCTGCCTTTGACGCTGCTCGACGCTCCCGATGACGCTGAGGTCGTGGTGCTGGAAATGGGTACCAATGAGCCTGGGGAGATCGCCGCTCTCACACAGATCGCTGAGCCGCAGATCGGTATTGTGACGACCGCCTCTGAGGCCCATATCGAGAAGCTGGAGTCCCTCGACGGTGTGCTCGAAGAGAAGCTCGACCTTCTGCGGGGACTCCCGGGGGACGGGAACGCGGTCGTGGGTGACGAGCCGCCTATCCTCTCAGAACGGGCCGCCCGCATCCGTCATGACGTCTTGGTCGTCGGCCTCAGTGCGGGTGCGGACGCTGAGTATCGCCCCAGCGAGCCCTCGATGGATGAGCAAGGATACTGGAGCTTCGTTTGGCGAGGAGAGCCAGTGCACCTGCGGGTTCCGGGCCGCCACTCGGTCCAAAACGCCCTCCTCGCGCTCACAATAGCTGAACTACTGGACGTCCCTGCGGCCGAGGCCACCCGCGGGGTGGGACGGGTCGAGGCCGGTCCCATGCGCGGAGAGATCAAGCGGATCGGTGGGCTCACGCTGATCCTAGACTGCTACAACGCGAACCCACAGAGTTTGCGTGCTGCATTGGATCTGCTGGTCGATATCGAGCCAGGCCGGCCCAAGGCGGCGGTCCTCGGCAGCATGCTCGAACTCAGTGGGCGTAGCGACGAACTCCACGCGGCGCTCTTGCGTGAAGCATCCGAACTCGGGTTGGACCTGATCGTCGCGACGGGCGAGTTCGCCCGGGCCGCCGCGGACGGGTCGACGATCGTTTCCGTGGTGGACCCGCTCGAAGCTTATGAGAAGCTTCGCGAAAATCTCGCTGGTGACGAAGTCCTCTTGATGAAGGCATCGCGAGGCGTGGCATTGGAGCGGCTGGTGCCCCTGCTCGAAGACGACTTCGGCGCATCCAGCGGGGGCGAGGCCTGATGCTCTATCACCTGCTCCCTGAGCTTGCCGACGTCTATGGCGGGTTCAACGTCTTCCGCTACATCACGTTCCGGGCCGCCGGGGCCCTCGTGACGTCGCTCGTGCTCGCATTCGTACTGGGGCCGGTGACGATTCGCGGCCTCAAGCGGTTCCGCATCGGCCAAGTGGTTCGTGATGAGGGGCCGGCGACACATCTTTCCAAGGCCGGGACGCCGACTATGGGGGGGGGCCTCATCGTCATGTCTGCGGGCGTGTCCACGCTGTTGTGGGCCGAGCTGACCAACTGGTACACGGTGCTGGCACTGCTCAGCTTCGTGGCGATGGGCGCCCTCGGATTCATGGACGATTATCTCAAAGTCGTTCAGGGGCGGCCGGCGGGCCTGATCGCGCGCTACAAGATGCTGGGGCAGTGGACGTTCGGACTCGGCTTGGGGCTCTTCCTGGTCCTCCGTCCGATCTCACCCGTGCCCGCGAACCACACCATGGTGCCGTTCTTTTCGGACATCGCCTTGGTTTTCCATCCGGTGCTCTACGTGCCGTTCGTCGCGCTGGTGATCTCCGCCAGCTCAAACGGGGTGAACCTCACCGATGGACTCGATGGGCTGGCGGCCGGCCTGACAGCGATCGCCGCGACCACGTTCGGGATCTTCGCGTATGTGTTGGGCCGCGTGGATAGCTCCGCGTATCTGGGACTCTTCTATCTGCCCGGCGCGGGGGAATTGTCGGTGCTCGCGCTCAGCCTGGCCGGCGGTTGCCTCGGCTTCCTCTGGTTCAACACGCATCCCGCTGAGGTCTTCATGGGCGACACGGGTTCGCTCGCCCTGGGAGGTGCCATCGGGGTCATGGCCATCCTGCTCAAGGCGGAGTTTCTCCTGGTGATCGTGGGGGGCGTCTTCGTCATGGAGGTGCTCTCAGTCATCCTCCAGGTCGGATACTTCCGGTACACCAGGGCCAAGTATGGCACCCCTCGAAAACTCTTCAGAATGGCTCCGATCCATCACCACTTCGAGCAGTTGGGATGGCCGGAGAGCAAGGTCGTCGTCCGTTTTTGGATCATGGGAATTCTGTGCGCGATGGTCGCGTTCAGCGCGCTCAAGATCCGGTGAAGGGCAAGCGTCGTGAACACGCTGGAAGGCGAAACGGTTGCCGTAGTCGGATTGGCTGAGTCCGGTCGGGCCGCGGCAAGGTTGGCACTCGAAAAAGGAGGACAAGTCCATGTCTCAGATTTGCGCACTGACGCTTCAACTCATGCTCGTGGAGCCGAGTTCCGAGCACTCGGAGCCGAGGTCGAGCTGGGAGAACACCCGATCGATCGCATCGCCGCCGCCACCACGGTCGTGGTCAGCCCAGGCATCCGCCCAGACGCCCCCGTGCTCAGTGAGCTCAGCGACCGGGGAGTACGTTGGATCTCAGAGCCTGAGTTCGCCTTTCGGTTCTTCGATGGTCCACTGATCGCTGTGACTGGAACGAACGGCAAGACGACCACGGCGGCCTTGGTGGCGCACCTGCTCGAAGAGGACGGGCTCGACGTGGCCCTGGGCGGAAACATCGGTGCCGCGCTCAGCCCTGCCGCCTCCGAGCTCGCGCTTCGGGAGCTAAGACCCGCGTGGTATGTCGTGGAGATGAGCTCGTTCCAGTTGGGAGCGATAGATCGGTTCAAACCGGACATCGGCGTGCTGACCAATCTGGCTCCGGATCATCTCGACTGGTATCCGTCGGTGGAATCCTACTATGCGGACAAGGCCAATCTCTTCCGTAACGCCGATGACGACAGCCGCTGGGTTCTGAACGGGGACGACTCGGCCGTCGCGGCTCTCGCGGAAGACGTTCCCGGCCATCGCTTCTATTTCAGCAGCACGAGCGATGTCAGCGGGGAGAGCGATGGCCGTCGGGGTGCTTACGTCTACGGATATACGGTGGTGCTTGATGTGTCCGGGGCGGCGGAGGCAGTAGGCCCAGTCGAGGACATCGCTCTTCCGGGAGCTCACAATCTTGAAAATGCCTTGGCCGCGGCGACGGCGGCACGGCTCGCTGGCGCGTCCACGGACTCCATTCGACGGGGTCTGGCGACGTTCGAGCCCCTGCCGCACCGTACCGAGAGGGTGGCCGAGGCGCATGGTGTGCGGTGGGTGAACGATTCGAAGGCTACGAACGTGGCCGCGGCCAGTTCCGCCATTTCCGGCCTGGAGGGGACGCTGCTTGTCCTGATCGGAGGAAAGGACAAGGGCGAGGATTTCTCGACGTTGGTTACGGCACTCTCGAAGGCCGATGCCCGTGTGTTGGCATTCGGCCAGGCCGGCCCGCGCATTTTTCGAGCACTGGACGGCCAAGTGCCAGTGGAGTTGTTGGACATGGGCTTCGACGAGGTCGTGGAGGCTGCCGCCCAACGTGCGGTCCCAGGGACCACCGTCCTGCTATCGCCGGCATGCTCTAGCTACGACATGTTCGCGAATTACGAGGAGCGCGGTGCCCGCTTTACGGCGTTGGCCAAGGCCATGTCAGAGGACGCCGACCGCTGATGGCCCGATCCGTGGATCTCGCTCCGTCCGGACCGCTGGCCCTGCCGATCACCGGCATAGGGAGAGGGTGGGAGGCCGCCGCGATCATGATACTCACGCTCCTCATCCTCTCTCTCGGGCTGGTCACGCTCTATTCCGCCAGTGCCTTTCTCGCTCAGCGGGAGGCCCTGCCGGATTACTACTACGTTCTGCGACAAGCGACCGGCGTGGCGGTTGGTTTGGGCGTTCTCGGTGTCTGTGCATGGATTCCGCATGATCTTTGGCGACGGCTCGCTTGGCCCATGGTCATCGTCGCGTGGGTTTTGCTCGTGATCGTGATCGCTCCGGGCACCGAGTCCATCGCGCCCGAGATCAACGGGGCCCGCAGGTGGCTGCGTGTCGGCCCCAACCTTCAGCCCTCGGAGTTGGCCAAGGTCGCTGTCGTCGTCTGGACGGCAGCGGTTGCGATTCGCAAGCAGGAGGAGTTCTCTAGCCTGAGGCGAGGCCTGGCTCCGTTCCTCCTCGTGTGGACGGCGCTGATGGTCCCGATCGCGCTCGAGCCTGATCTGTCCACGGCCTTGATCGTGGGGCTGATGGGGTGCCTGGTCGTCTACGTGGCGGGTGCTCGGCTGACCCACTTCCTGTTCCTGGGTCTGCTCGCTGTTCCCGTTCTTTACACCCAGCTGGAGGTTTCTTTCCGGGCTCGCCGCATGGTCTCGTACCTGAATCCTTCGGCTGATCCGGCGGGGGCCGGCTTCCAGGTGCACCAGTCGCTTCTCGCGTTCGGCTCAGGTGGGGTCGCCGGCGTGGGGTTCGGACAGGGCCGGCAGAAGCTCG
>CAUZVZ010000048.1:0-17744 GCA_963583605.1 Gemmatimonadales bacterium UBA6960 | reverse complement strand
GAGCGCTTTGATGAGACTATGAACGAAGTCCAGATCCATCATGACGACGCGCGGGTCAGGTACTTTTCTTCCCGGCGATCCACTTTGACCACGTCTCCCTGTTCGATGAAGAGCGGCACCTGAATCACGGCGCCCGTCTCCAGGGTCGCGGGTTTCGTGCCGCCCTGGGCCGTGTCACCTTTGAATCCGGGGTCGGTGAGGGTCACCGTGAGTTCCACAAACTGAGATAGCTCGACACTGATGACGGTGCCGTCGTGGACCAGGCTCTCGCACTCCATGTTCTCCTTCAAGTACTTGAGCTGGTCTTCACCGAGCAGATCTCCGGAGATCGGGATCATCTCATAGGTCTGCTGGTCCATGAAGTGGTACAGCTGCCCGTCCGAATAGCTGTATGTCACTGGGCGGCGCTCCAGTCGCACATCGATCACCTTCTCGCCTGCACGGTAGGTCTTGTCCACCACGGCGCCACTGAGGACGTTCTTGAGCTTTGTCCGCACGAACGCCCCGCCCTTGCCTGGCTTCACATGCTGGAAATAGATGAGGGTCCAGAGTTGGCCATCGATATCTAGCACCAGGCCGTTACGAAAATCCGCAGTCGAGGCCATAACACCTTGTCACATTTAGGATATGGAAAGCTGTTGAAGGAGTACAGTGGGTCGCGTTGCGGATGCCACGGTCCCATATCCTAGGCGGAGCGACGACGCCATAGCATTCGCCACGGCTAGGAGCTCCAACAACGGAGATGGGGATGTGCCACCGCAACCCACCAACGTGTAAGCTTATGTCATAAATGGGGAAGGGCACAGGGCGGTTGTGCGGTTGATCCTGCGTCGCTCCTCCTCGCCGCGTTGCTAAGCCTCGTCGTCGTTCCTTGTCTGAACGCGCACAAGCGCCATGTGCGCGACCCGCTGTACTTCTTCAACAGCCTTCTTGCGGCGCTACTCGCCGGTGATTCGGGCCACGAGCCCTCTAAGCGCTAGAAGATAGCCCTGAAGTCCAAAACCTAAAACCACCCCGGCGGCTACCGGCGAAAGATACGAATGTCCCCGGAAATCCTCTCTGGCGGTCGTATTGGAGAGGTGAACTTCCACGAACGGGAGCCCCACACCCACCAGCCCGTCGCGAAGAGCCACGCTCGTGTGGGTCAGCCCTCCGGGATTGATCAAAAAGCCGTCGACCCGCTGGCTGGCCTCCTCCAAGAAGTCGAGAATGGCTCCCTCTGAGTTGGACTGGAGCGTTTCGACCTCCACACCCAACTCAGAGCCCAGAGATTCCACAGCACCGGTGATGTCGTCCAGCGTGTCGGTTCCGTAGACCTCAGGTTCTCGACGCCCGAGCAGGCCGAGGTTGGGCCCGTTGATGAGTGCGATGCGCACGTTGTTGGCCTCCTTGGTCGCTTAGAAGCTTCGGTTCTCTACAACCGGAATCGATTTATCGAAGGAACGGGTCATCCGTCCGGCGCGAGCGACTCTATGGGCACAGTCTGCCGTACGTCACCAACTCCGAGGGAGCCTGGCTCCAGCGACTCCAACTCAGCCAGCCGACGGACCAGGGCTTGATCATCCGGATCAGCCGCGATCAGCTTTCGGTAAACCTCAATCGCATTGTCGACAGCCCCCTGACTCGCGTATAACTCAGCAAGCGTTTGTGTGTAGATCTTACTGCCGACCGGCCCCGCGCCGGTCGCATCCGGCACCGCCGGCGCCAGGGAAGAGATGGGCACGACCGGACGTTCATCATCGGTCGTGGCCACGGTCGGCGGCTCAGTCACTTTTTTGACCACCATCTTGTCCCGATACGTCTGCGCCCGCTCATCATCGATCAACTCAGCGATGGCGGCCTGCGCGAGCGAGTTCTCCGCGTCCAACTCCAGAACCCGCTTGAACGAGCGCATGGCATCGTCCGGCTCTCGCCGGGAGCGGTGTACCCAACCCGCCACCATATGGGCGGACGCGAAATCGGGATGTGCGCCAAGCCCTTCTTGAATGACGGTCAGCGCCTTGCCAAGGTCACCGAGTCGGCGGTGGGCCTCCGCCAGGGGCACGAACGCCCTACCCTGCGGGTCCTTTTCCGACTTGTACAGCCCTTCTAGTCGGTCGATCTGTTGATTCAGAGACTCAGACACACCGAACTCCCCGGACGAACTGGAAAAAGACGAGGGGCGCGCTTACAGGGCCACAGACGCGAGGAAGATACTGATTTCGCCGAAATCGTGTCAACGAGAGAGGTTGAAGGAGCCCCACACCGACCATTACCTTTCTTGGCCTTTTCGCGTATGACCACGCGGAGGTGATCGAGCACAGAACTCGCTGAGGAGTTGCCGTTTCATGATGCGTCAAATGCGGGAAAACACGAAGTGGATCATGCTGGTGACGGCATTCGCCTTCGTGGGCCTGATGGTGTTCCAGTGGGGACTGGACATCACCGGGCGAAGCGGCTTCTCAATCGGTGAAATCGGTAGCGTCAACGGCGCACCGGTGTCGTACGAGGCATTCAATCAAACGTACCGCTCGCTTTTCGATCAAGTTCAAGCTTCGCAGGAGGATCCCGTCACGACCCAACAGGTCAGTGACATTGAGGACGCGGCTTGGGACGAAGTCGTCAACCAGGTCCTGATCCGGCAAGAGATGAACCGGCGAAGGATCGTGGTGACGGATGACGAGTTGCTGACCGCCGCACGCTTCAATCCGCCGCCGGAATTCCAGACGAGCGCTGCGTTCCAAACCGACGGATTGTTCGATATCCAGAAGTACCAGGCCTTCCTCGCCTCGCCTACCGTCGACGATCTGATGCTGCTCCAACTCGAGATGTACTACCGGGACGTCATCCCGCGGAGCAAGCTGATGAGGCAAGTGTCGTCTGACCTTTACATCACGGATGCCGCGCTCTGGGACGAGTACCGGGACCGCAACGAGCAAATCTCAGTCCGCTACGTCGCTCTCAATCCCGCGCAGCGGATTGCCGACTCCCTCGTCACGGTGACGCCCGCGGAGGTGAACCAATACTACGACGACCATGAAGAGGAGTTCGCGCTTCCGGCGCAGGCCACCGTCCGGGCGGTCATCATCGACAAGACTCCCACGCCCGAAGACACGCTGGCCATGGGAGAACTCGCCGCTGAGCTGAGGCAACTGATCATCGACGGCGAGGAATTCGAGGATATGCTTGTGCAGCCGGGAGTCGGAACCGGGTCGGGAGACCTGGGCTGGTTTACGAGGGAGAGCATGCCTGCGGACTTCGCCGATGCCGCCTTCGCGGCCACCGTCGGTGAACTCACGGAGCCGGTGAGAACCTCGTTCGGCCACCACTTGATCGAAGTACAGGAACAGACGGAAGACAGTATTCAGGCCCGCCACATCTTCGTTCCGTTTGTGCGCACCGAGGAATCCGAGCTCGCGCTCCTCACACTTGCCGACTCGCTGGAGGCCCTTGGCGAGTCACGCACTTTGGCGGAAGCTGCTCTGAGTCTGGGTCTCAGCGTCGAGACCGCGTACCTGAGCGCTGAATTCGCGTTCGTCGCCGGAGCCGGGCAGGTAGGAGAGGGCTCCGACTGGGCCTTCGAGGAAGCCTTGGTTGGAGACGTCAGCCCCGTCCTCGAGACGAGGCAGGCATTCTATATGCTTGAGCTCGCCGAACTCCGGGAGGCGGGAGCCATCTCACTCGCCGACGCCCGCGGATCGATCGAACAAACGGTTAGAGCCGAAAAGAAGATACAGCAAGCGAAAGGAGAGGGTGAGGAGATCGTCGCTCGAGTTCGTGCTGGGACGGCTTTGGCGGGCATCGCCGAAGAAAAAGGCTTGGAGATCCAGGCTGCGGGGCCGTACACCCGCCTGGACTTCGTTCCCGGCATCGGACGGCTGAACGCCGCCGTGGGTGCAGGGTTCGGACTGAACATTGGAGACGTGAGCGGTGCGGTGGAGGCCAACAACAACGTCTTCCTCCTTGAGCTTGCCGACTACTTCCCCGCGGATACCACGGCTTTCGAAGACGAACGGTTGGCGCTACGGGATGAATTGCTCGGGGTCGCCCAACAGAGCCGCCTTGAGGACTGGCTCCAGGGCCTTCGCGAAGTGGCCCGCATCGTCGACAGGAGGGACGAAGTCTTGAACGTCGATCCCGCAGACGTTCAACAACCACTAGGGCCGTACGGCTTCTAGTGGAGGCTGCTACCCCGTCGGGGCCTCTTCCTCCTCAGCTCCTTCCGCCTCCGACCCTTCGGGCTCAGATCCCTCAGGCTCAGAGCTTCCCCCCTCCGCACCGATCTGGTGTGAGTCTTCTTGTGTGGGGACGCCTCCGGGATGAGTCACGCCAGATACGGGCGTCGTCGTCAATCGCCTGGGTCCCTCATCCGACTCACCCGAGGGATCGGAGGGCGTAGGAACCGCTCCGCGCTCGGACTCTTCGCCCACGGCCTTGACTTCCTTTTCGATCTCTCGAATCGAGCCCTTGAACTCCCGTATCCCCTTCCCTAATGACGAACCGATTTCCGGAAGCCGTTTCGCCCCAAAAAGGAGGAGGACCACAAGGAAGATCATGATCATCTCCCACATGCCGAGTCCACCGAGTCCCATGATAAATCCTCCGTTCGAGGTCCGTTCCCCAATCAGATCCAGGAGCGAACAATAAAGGCCACGATCGCAATCCCCATCAATGTTAACACATTCAGGCTTAACACTAGTGGGCCGATCGTGAACGCAACGACCAGGAGGTCGATGGCCAACGGCCCAATCGACGCCTCGACCGACGTTGTGAGAAATGCCTTGGCGGGGCTCTCCGGAAGAAACGACTCCGCGAGTTGAGTGAGCAACCCACCGAGCAGCAGTCCGAGCCCCTGCGTCCAAAGCATGCGCTTGAAATTACGCCGATACGTATCGACTAGCATGCCTTATCGCATCGGCGCCCGTAGAACGAGCGCTCGCCTCCCGACACCGCCCCAGCCACGGACCGAGAAGGGCTCGTCTGCGCCATCAACGATCACGACCGACAGCGTAGGTCACGGCGTCCCTGAGTGCTTCCACAGCAGGATCTTCTGGAAGGTCGGCGAGTGCCTCCCACGCACGCCCGGCGTACTGATCCGCCCGCTCGTTCGCGTAATCCAACCCACCGCGCTCACGCACGATCTCGATCACCCTATCGATGTCCTCATCGGTCGCCGCCACCAGCGTGAAAAAGTCCAGAATCTCACGTGATTCCACATCCGACACGTTTCTGAGGGCCCCCACCAGCGGAAGCGTCACCTTGCGCTCTCTCAAGTCCTGCCCGGTGGGCTTTCCCGTGACGGCCTCTGACCCGGTGTAGTCCAAAAGGTCATCGGCAATCTGGAAGGCCATGCCCAGATCGTGCCCAAACTGGGCAAGCGGTTCCCGATATTCGTCTACCCCGGCGAGGGCCCCAATCTCACAAGCCGCCGACATCAACGAAGCCGTCTTCGACGCGATGAGCCGATAGTAATCGGATTCAGTGAACTCGAGAGCATCGTAGGATGTGAGTTGCCGCATCTCGCCGATGCTCATCTCGTTGGCCGCGCTCGCCAGCACCGCCACCGCATCCAACCGTCCGAGCCGACTGAGCTCCGTGACCGAGCGACTGTACAGGTAATCCCCCATGATGATCGCAATCTGGTGCGTCCAGAGCGCGTTCACGGTGGGGAGGCCACGCCGCAAGACACTGTGGTCGACGGCATCGTCATGGACGAGTGTCGCGAGGTGAACCAACTCTATGACGGCAGCGAGCGTGACGGCATCGTTGGACGGACTTCCCCCGACTCTATTGCTGAGAAGGAGAAGTGTGGGACGGAAGAGCTTGCCGCGCATGAGAAGAAGGTATTCGTTGATCTCCTGCACCAGATCGAAGTCCGAGAGGATAATCCGCCTCAGATCGCTCTGGACTCCGTCGAGCCGATCGGCGACAAGGTTCTGCACCGAGGAGAGATCCGGAGGCGAACTTCTCAGAACGGAAATCGGAGCCGCTTCCATCACAGAGTCACCGGATTCGGCATGGGTATGAATCACGAGTCGCGTGGGTTGGTTCGGAGGGCCCGAAGGCGCTCCGTGACATCCGCAAAGTTGATATCGAGCGAGAAAACCCTGTCGTAAAAGCCCAACGCAGTGTCCTTTAGTTATTCAATCCTGCTCACAAAGCGGCGCTCATACTCGCGTCTGACTTATCCCCTGGGTAGACACATACTCTGACACGCGACGGGAGAGAAGACGGGATTTTACCGGATTAAGAAGTCTAAATCTGTCCTTAGCCGCCGGAAGCACAAGGGGATCTGGAATCATGCCAATGACCTCAGTCTCAATGACTCGCCCGCCCACCGCTTCAACGCGCTCTTGAATCGCGTCGAACACATCGTAGGGAGACGTCGCTTCTGGATCCTCGAGGTTCATTGAGATCTGAAGCCGTTTTCCCTCGGGTAGGGCCAACGCCATCGCCCGTAAGTGCTTGAACCCACCTCCGGATTCACGAAGCCCGCGCGCAATCAACTGGAGGGCGTCCAAGGACGCTCCCTCCACAAAAACGTTCCACGCCAGCATGACCTTACGTGCCCCGACGCAGGTCGCGCCCGCTGTGGGATGTGGTCTGCCCGGCCACTGCAGAGCGGGCAGATCCGGCTCCCGGCCTTCCGGAAAACCGCCTCGGAGAGCTTCGAATCCCCCGCGCCGTATCGAGGCGAGCGAGCGGTCGGATCGAGGCGAGCTCATTCCGCGAAGCGCTTCTCCGTAGAAGAACACCGGGACCCCCTCCTCCGCCAGCTGGCTCCCCACCCGCCATGCACTCTCTACCGCCGAGTCCATCGTCAGCTCGTGCAAAGGCACGAACGGCAGCACATCCAGAGCACCGATCCTCGGATGAACCCCCTCATGGGTTCGAAGGTCGATTCCTTCTATGGCGAAGCGTGCAGCCGCTATTGAGGCAGCTTCGACACTCTCCGGATCTCCGATGTAGTTAACCACCGATCGATGGTGATCGCGATCCGTAGTCCAATCGATCACCTCGGGGCCCTCCGCCGCGATGACCTGGACCAACTCCTTGATCCACCCGAGATCTCGACCTTCACTGAAGTTGGGTACTGCTTCGAGAACGGGCACCATGCTCACATGATAGACGGGGTCAAAACCTGAACGCAACGCCCCCGGCAGCCGGAGCCCCCCGGGGCGGGGCGGGGCGAAGGATTCGACCGGGCCCTGTTCAGCGGAGGACCAACTGGGGATTTCCACCCTGAAGTTGGTACGCCCAGTCGAAGATCATGAGGCCGGCACCGAACTGGTCGGTACCGAGCAGGGCCACGCGGAGTGCGCCGTAGCGTGCCACCCCGTCACCTTCCACTACGCGCCACATGTATGTGAACTCTGGCTCGACCGCGATATCTGCGTGGCTGTACCCCGACAACGGCGCGGTCGTCCAGTCATGGCACTGAGCGTCGGCGCCGACGCCACACTTGAGCCCGGTGGTCAAGTCGCCTTGTGGGAATACGTCCGCCGAAGGCCCGGGGACGAGCCACCACCCCGATGCGTCCGTCTCGAGGCGAAAGTGCCGCGTGTCAGACCCCCCCGGCACGATCGGATCCACCTGATCGGACTCCGAAAAGCGGAATCCGGACAAATCCGGATCATCGATGAAGGAGTACACCAATTCTCCCTTGAAATCGGGTCGAGGCGTTCCCTCAGCTCTGCCACTCGTCCCGCTCTCATGCCCATAGACGTCGACGGAGGACACGGCATAGCTGGAAGTCACACCGTTCTCCGCCAGGGCATCCAGAAAGCCCGGCGAGTCCGAATGCCCCAACAGTGTCAGGGTCGCACCCCCATCGGACAGCAGGTAGATCCGATACGCGGAAAAGTCGTTGGCGGAGCGGGCGTCGTCATTCCAACGCATGTAGTTGTTGGCATCCAACGCCACCACCTCCAAATCCGTAGGCACAGGGGGCAGCGAGAAGGACGGCACTGAGACCCGGACGGTGATGTCAGAATCGGTCTCTACACCGGTATCCGGATCCAGAGCCGACACAAAGTAGTCGTAACTCACATTGGACACGATGTTCGTGTCCGTGTACTCACAGCTTCCCCCGGAGCAACTCGTCACGTCTGCGATGAGGAGAAAAGACGTGTCGCCGACCCGCTTGCTGAAGACCCGGAACGTCTCTCCGTTCCACCCTGGGGCGAGTTCCCAATAGACGGTCACAGCCCGATTGTAGTAGCCGACGTCCAGCCCAACAGGGGGAGCGGGGCCATCCACCGGAACCAAGATCGTATCGTCGTTGTCACAAGCCCCCAGGAGCACCGGCCCCATCAGTACAAGCACCTTTTTCCACATGATTCGTCTTCCTCGCTGGCATTGAGTGGG
The DNA here is from genome assembly GCA_963583605.1 of Gemmatimonadales bacterium UBA6960. Taxonomy (GTDB): domain Bacteria; phylum Gemmatimonadota; class Gemmatimonadetes; order Longimicrobiales; family Gaopeijiaceae; genus UBA822. The sequence continues at coordinate 9,398 of CAUZVZ010000048.1, read as the reverse complement.
ACTCTTCCAGAGTCCTCGACAGCCTCGCAACAGCTACTCAATGCACAAGCGATACCAAACCTGTAGTCCGCATGAAATAAGGACTTTTGGTGGTGGGCCTGGAGATATGTCCTCCACGGAGGACAAGCCGACTACCGCCGTAGACACGCTAGAACGGGTTGGTGAGGTCCGTGCTGCGTTGGTCGTAGTCGAATTTCAGGTCGCGGTTGTCGGTGAGAGACACTGCGAATCGGAAGGACCAGTTTCCGGTCGCCGTTTGGAGGAAGTCGAAGTTCGCCTGCCACCGGTGTAGGTCTCTCGTGAGGCGAATCACATGGTCCGTGAAGCTGCGTTCGTCGATGTCGTAAGAGGTTCGCCAAACGAGGTCCCACTTCTCCGTGGGCTTGAGTCGGATGCCCATTTGCAGCAGTTGGCTCGCCACCAGGTTTGGATCGCGGCTTCGGCGCAGGGAGTACGATAAGTTCGCGTTCCAGGCGGCGGCGCCCTGCCGCCGGGCGCCTGCCCGAACGTCCTCGCCGACGACATCGTTCGACCCCCCCCCGGGAATGATCGACGACTCGTCCGTGGGGCTGAAAGCGCCGACATTGTCGATAAGCGGGTCGAGGTCATCGAGGTCCATCACCGCCGCCGCAGAATCCGCTTCGGTCGCGCCCGCTGCCCCGGATACTTCGTCTCCCCCACCGCCGAAAAGGCGGCCGATCGCTTGGATTATCCCTGAGTTGGAGCCCATCGCGAAGGAAAGATTCAATTGAGCCAGTAGTGGATCGAAGATCCGGTGATCCTCGCCGCTCCGATCTTCGGTGTCGAAGAGATCGTGTTCGACGGAAAGCTGGAGTCCTCGAAGAAGATCCGAACTGATCTGGCTCCTCAAACGGGTGGTGGTGAACCCCCCCAGCCGGTTGTCCAGCTTTCGTGCCCGGACGAAGTCATAAGTGACCACATTGGTGTTGAGGGCCAAGAGAGTCATCACCCTCGAGGCCGGGAGTCTTTGTGGGCCACCCGCGTCCAGTGCGTCATCGACAGGGAGTTCGAGCCCTGCCTGCTCGCGGGCCAGAAGTGAGTCCGCCCTCGCGTCTCGAATCGAGTCCGACGCCAGAAGATCCTCCTCCAGGTCCAGTCCAATCTCCTCGGCACCACCGGTGTCGTCCTCGTCGCCCTCAGGACGCTTGGCCTCGAACGTCTGGTTAAAGCCGAACGTGATGATGTTCCTCGCGTTGGCGTCCGCCGACCCGAACACCGCTTCTTGGAGGTTCGTCGCCACTATTTTCGGCGCGTACGAGTAGGAGATCTGCGGAGAAATCTTGTGCCGAATAGCTTCGAACCCCGCGAAGCCACCGTAGTATCCGTAGACGTCGCTCCTCAAGCTGACACCGAAGGAAAGACGCCGCGGTCCGAACACGAGGCTCGACGCCTCAGGAATCTGGTCGGAACGCCTGGCCGATCCCGACATCTGCAAACTCGGGGTTAATGTCGTGGTTCCGATCAGGCTCTGCTGGTAGTTGAGGCTCGTATTCCACAGGAGGTCCGCGGTCGCGAGATCGACCAACCCTGTGGGCAGTGGACTGAGCGTGTCACCGGGAAACGCGACAGCGGCCGGAATGTCGAAGTTGGCCGTCTCCGTGAGGGTTAAGCCTTGCGACCATGATAATCTGCCCAGGTTGAGCGAGGTGCTCACGCCGGACGACGTCCGAACCTCGTCGGTAAGGCTCCTCATGAACGTAGTGTCGCCCTGCGACGCCCGCTGGACAGTGCTTCGCCGGTACCTCCCGCTTCCGGACAACGTCAGGTTGTTGAAGAACCCTGCGCTGTTGCTCGGAGCCGGGAACAAGGTGATCGACTTGATGGACAAGTTCGCCGTCGGAAGCGTCATCTCCACGCGGTCGTCGCTCAGGAATTGCCGACGATCGGCGCTGACTGAGAGGTCCCCCCAATTGAATCGACGATTCAAACCCCCCTCCGAGTTGATGGACTGCGTCACCTCCCTCGGATCGAACGAATTTTGCCTCACAAAGCGGGAACTGGACGCGTACCGAGCCGAAACACGCACCGACGTCCTCTCATCGACAGTCCAGTTGTGTCGAGTGTCGAAGGAGAGTTCAGTGCCGCCACCGACTCGCCAGAAGCGCCGCACGTTCGCGGATCCGTTGAGGAATTTCTGCGTCACCCGATAGCGAAAGGCGCCCGTGGCCGCCGTAAAGTTGTCGCTCCACCAGTCCCCGGCGAGGGTGGCATCGGCGTAGTCATTGATGGCCCAGAAGAATCCCACGTTGGACACGCGCCGAGAATGTCCTCGAGACGTACGCACAATGTCGTTGACGCCGAAGCGGGGCATGAGAATGCCGCTGTGCCTATCTGAGTCCGTACTCTGAAAGATGAAGGGCAGCCATAAGACAGGCACGTCGGCGAAGTTGAGCGTCACATTCCGTGCGACGAACCAACTGCCGCCGATGGCCTTGAACTCGCGCGCAGCAAAGTGGTAGTGGGGCTCTGTTTCCTCACAGGAGGTGAAGTTGATGTCATGGCCGAAGACGGTATCCGCGAGGATCGCAGGAAGATCGCCATCCATGACCCACGTCGCCCCCTCGGACATGGTCGTGTGAGCCTCGTACGCCGTGCCACGGTCGGCCCGATGGTCGTAGATGATGTTGGAGCTCCGTACAGGCTCTTCACCAGGCCGGTCCGTCACCGTCTCGCCGGCGGTCCAGAGGAGCGAGTCGGCCAAGTTGATCGTGTCCGCCGCGGTAACCGTCATCCCGTCCTGGCGCAGCTCCGCCGGCGCATCGTCGTTGCCGAGGAGGGTCATGCGCTGAGTCTCAGCTTCGAAGCGGGCGCCGCCACCGGAGTATTGGGACACGGAATAGCCGGGCAACCTGAGCAGGGCGGCCATGAATGAGTCGGCCGCTTCCAGCTGTGGTGGTGGTGCTACGACCGCGCGAGGCTGTCCAGGTGTCGAGTCGTTGAAAAGTGTGGAGTCCACGCCCGGCGGTCTGGAGAGGCTCCTCAGCCGTTCGAGTACCCGAATGCGGGCGGAATCGACCTCCTCCTCGGGTTGGCCCCCGACTTGGGCGGCCACGGGCGCGACCCATCCAACGGCGAGAACCGCAAGCGCTATTCCCCAGGGGCTGAGGCGGCCACGGGGCCGTCCTCTCGAAGGCTGTTGCCTTCTTGCCCTCATCGAGCCTCGACCCCTCCCTCCGGCGGGTCACCACCGATGTCCCGTTTCTGGCGCCGTCTGGTGATCATCACTGAGAGGAGAATGCTGAATTCATATAGAACAATAAGCGGCAACATCATCAGTGCCGTCACCGTGACGACGTCGCCCGGGCTGAGAAAGCTGGCCAACACGGTGATGATGACGATCGCGTGACGCCTCTTCGCCCGCAGGAACGCAGGCGTGACGAGCCCCAGCGCCGAGAGGATCATGATGACCACCGGCAGCTCGAATAGGACGCCGAACGCCAGAAGCAGCTTGGTGACGAAGCTGAGGTAATCACCCGCCCGCATCATTGCCTCGAAGTAGTCCTCTCCGAAGAACAACAGAAACTGGAGCGTGACCGGTAGCGCTACGGCGTACGACATCCACACGCCGAGCGAGAAGAGGATCACCCCCAAATAGAGGGCCGGGATGATGGCCCTCTTCTCATGCCGCTCAAGCGCCGGAGAGAGGAACGCCCAGATCTGGTAGATGATGATGGGTGAGACAAGGACCACACCGCCCAGGATCCCGACCCGTAAAATGAGGAAGAACGGCTCCGTCGGAGAAAGGAAGACAAGCCTCTCATCCTCTCCCATCACCTCGTAGAACGGATTGATGAGAAGGTCGAGCACCCCGAACCTCAACACCAGTATGAAGCCCACAATGCTGCCGACGACGATCGCCAAAAAACTCCACAGGATCCGCCAGCGGAGTTCCTCCAGGTGGTCGAGAAAGGGCATCTCGCCGCGGGAACCGCGAGTCAGTGTCGTCATTATGGGTGAGCGGGCGCGTTAAAGGCCGGTGGAAAAGGTGGAGCGAGCCGCATCAGGAGCGCCACGCTGCCGCCGGACGGCTTTCGGTGGGGAGATGATCAGAGTGGGAGCTCCTCTTGGTTCCTGGCTGAGCCCTGACGCCGCTCTTCCGCGTGCAGGTCGTGGACCATGTCTTGGAACTCACCGATGTCCTGGAAGTTCCGGTAAACGGAGGCGAAACGCACGTAGGCCACTCGGTCCAACGGAGCGAGAAGCTCCATGACGATCTCGCCGATGCGGGAACTGGAAACCTCGAAGTTGGCGGTCCTCGTCAGGTCGTTTTCGACGGCGTCCACGACCGCCTCAATGTCCGCCTCGGTGACCGGCCTTTTCGCACAGGCGATGGTAACGCTTCGGAGTAGCTTGGTCCGGTCGAAATCCTCTCCGTTTCCGTCACGTTTGGCGACACGCAGGGATCGCTCTTCGACGTGTTCATAGGTCGTGAAGCGGGCCCGGCATACGCCGCACTCCCTGCGGCGCCGGACCGCGCGCCCACCCCGGCTATCTCGGGTGTCGACAACGCGGTTCTCCATGGCGTCACACTTTGGACAGCGCATCAGCCACGGTGCCTGAGGAGGGTGATCGGAAAGGGGGGTGGGCCGCCACCCGTGCTGTCGCACGGGTACCCGGGATGCCACGGCTCCAGCTCCTAGGCGGAACGACGACGCCATAGCATTCGCTACGGCTAGGATCTCCAACAACGGGGGCACCGCGCGAAGCGTGGTCGGGGTCGTGCCACCGAAACCCTTCAACGTGTAAGGTCATGTCATTCATGGTCGTGGACACATAGCCGTTGCGCGGTTGATCCTGCGTCTCTCCTCGTCGCCGTAGAAGGACTACGACTCCTCGTCGTTCATTGGCTGAACGCGCGCAAGCACCATGTGCGCGACCCGCCCCCCTTTCCGATCACCCTCTCAGGTCAGCGGATCTCCTGCAGCAACTCCTGGGCAAGGTCCGCCGCGCCACTGTCAGGATAGGTATTGACCACACGTTCGAGATAAGTCTCAGCCTCATCAACGTTTCCCTGGAAAGCGTAGATGGCGCCGATTCGATACAACGCCACGGGCACCCGGTCCGCTGTGGGATACAACTCAGCAACCCGGAGGAACTCCTCGATCGCCTGGTCAAGTTGGTTTTCCTGCTCGAGGATGTCCGCGAGATAGAACTGGGCCGACGGCGCCAAGCGATGGTCCGGAAAGTCTCCCAGGAAGCTCCCGAAGGCCATCCGGGCTGTGTTGAGCGAACCCCGATTGACCTGTGTCACCGCGGCCTCGTACGTCTCCTCAGCCGCCGCTGGACCGCCGTCCCGGCGCCCGAGGAGGGCCCGCAACGAATCGGGGGCGGGGCGCCGCTCCGAAGTCGTCACCCAAGCCCCATCGGCCTGGACCCGCTCAGACAGCAAAGCCAGGGACCGCTGAATCTGCCCAGTCAACGCGCCCAACTGGGACAGTTGGGTTTGGATGTCCCGAAGCTCCCGCGCGATCCCCCCGCGGGTGTCTACGACCATATCGGACTGGACGTCCAGCGTGTCCTGAAGGGCGCGGATGGCGGCGGCTAACTCCCGTAGCTGGGCATCCTGCTGAGACGACTGCCGGGTCACCTCATCTTGGAGACGCCGCACGTCCCCTTTCATGGCGCATCCCGAAGCCAGCAGCAACGTCGCCGAAACGAGAAAGACCCCTCGCCCACGGACCCAGCCGCAACAAAGCGCGACCGAAGTGCCGAAGGGAGGGGTCATACTCATGCTGTCCCCAACCGGAGGTGAGTGCCCCTCCTTAATCGTCCTCGCTGACCACGATCTGACCGCCCGTAATCACGAACTCGACCCGGCGATTCTGAGACCAGGCCGCTTCGTCACTACGGTTGACCGCAGGCCGCTCTTCCCCGAAAGAGGTCGTCGTGAAGCGATTCTCAGGAATTCCGAAGCCCGACAGGAAGTCCCGCACACTCTCAGCACGCCGGCTTCCCAGCGCGAGGTTGTACTCCGTAGAGCCTCGCTCGTCGGCGTGTCCCTCCAAGCGAAGGCGGAGCGCCGGGCTGTTCCGCAGGATCGGTAGCTTCGCGCGTAGAATGCGCTCCGCTGCCGCGGTAATGACAGACTCATCATAGCCGAACAGGACCACAGCTTCGATCGTCGCCCGGGCCTGGTCCCTCGCCCCGCTCAGACGCTCCTGCTCACGGCGCGCAGCGTCGCGTTCGGCAGCGTCGCGTGCGGCCTCCGCGGCCCTGGCCGCGGCAATTGAATCATTGCGCGCGTCGATCTCAGCCTGAGTCGGTCCGCTAGGCGCCGGCGGCGGCGGCGGCGAGCCCCCGCATGCGCTGAGAATGAGCGTGCTTGCGATGGCTGGTATGAATAAGTGTTTGATCCTCATTCTCATTCCTGTCGGTGAGTGGTCATCTCAGGAGGCTCAGCCGACTCGGCGAGCCTGCTCGTGAAACCTTGTATATGTACCCACTTTAGCCCGCATATGGGTCGACCCTAACATTAAGCATATATCCCATTCAGCACCATGGCGCAATGACGTGAATCCGCCTCGCTTTGGTAATTCTTCAAGAGCGTTCTAAGGCCCACCCCACCCCAAAGACGGCGACCAATCGGGCACTCGGACGTCGATCCCCCGCCGGAGCATCCGATACGTCCCCGTGGCCGTGTCGACCACCATGAGACCGGTACCCCAGTCCCGGCGCCCGATGAACACGAGATGGCGTCCGTCGGGGGCCCAACTCGGATCTTCGTTGTTCCCCTCCCACGTGAGCTGCCTGAGGCGGCGCCCACGGTCGGACACATCCGCAACGAGGATGTTGTAACGCCCTCTCCGGCCCACGCGCCCGTGAAAAGCCACGTGGTCCCCCACGGGCGCCCAGTCAGGAGACGTGTAGTAGCCCTCCTGCCCGTGCAGATAAGGGGAAACGAGGTCCGCCTCTCCTCCGGTGGCAGGCATCACGTAGATCTGCGGGAACGGAGTGCCCAGGCGGTTAGAGTTGAACGCGAGCCAGCGTCCATCCGGTGAGTACGTGGGCGAGATATCATCCCACCGTCCACCGCTCACGTGCGTGAGGCAGCACTCCCGCTCCCAGTCGTAGTAGAAGATTCCACTCCGGTTCCCACCCGTGATCGCAAAAGCCAGGTCACGGCCATTGGGGCTATAGGTCGGCGTGTTATGGTCGCCGTCGCGCCCCGCGTCGAGGGGCTTCTCCACCATGCTCTCTAGGTCCAACTCGTAGATGCGCGGCAACCCGGTCTCTTTGCGGGACGAGTAGGCAACGCGAGTCCCGTCCGGTGACCAAGCCGGAGACATCGTGAGGTCACCGTACTCGGTGAGCCGCCTGAAATTCCTGCCGTCCGAGTCGATCAAGTACAGGTCCTGATTACCCTCCTGCGTTCTGAGTGAGAACACGATCCGGCTCGCCGCCATCCCGGGCTCATTGTAGATCCACTCGATGATCGCGTCCGAGGCAGTATGGACGGCCAATCGGAAATTGGCGTCATTCGTGGCCGGGATCGAGAAGCGGCCTTGCGCGTGGACTTCGCCGTAGACCACATCGTGGAGTTCCAGGACCAGAACAAACCCCTCACCAGCACCCTCCACGGAGCCCGACAGCAACCAGACGGCTCCCAGCTGATCCCAGAGCTGATAGTCGACCTCATCACTGACTAAAGAAGGCGGGAGAGAATCCATCACCTGGAAACGGTCACTGTAGCGGAGGTCCGTGGCGATTATCGCCTCGACCCGCGGGGCTGCGAACTCTCCTCCCAGACGTCCCGAAAACGGCTGCACAGCCAGGGCGGGCTGAAACTCCGATTCGTACAGCAACCCGAGGGTCACACCTGGAATCGAGTCCTGCTGAGCCACGAGAGGGCTCATCGATGCGGCCGGAACCAATGCTGCCCAAGCGAGCGTTCTCAGCGCGCGCATACCGTCTCTCCTGAGTGTGAGCATCCTTTCAACGTGTAAGCTTATGTCATAAATGGTGCAGGGCACAGGGCGGTTCCTGTCCGATGTGTTCCGTCCCCGAAACCCGTCCATCATTCCTAGGCGTCGAGCCCGAGACCGGATTGGGGCTCGAAATAGAACACCACCGGTAGTCGGTCGAACGGAAGAGCCTCCGGAAGTGGACCCAAGCGGTCCCGACTCCCGGCACACTCCGCCGCCCCCATCGCTTCAATATCGAACGCTATGCTCCGTGACGACTCCAGGATATCGACCTCAGCCACGGAGCCGTCCCGGTTGATTTCGAAATAGACCGTCGCGCGCAGATCGTCATCTCCACGCCAGCGGAAGCACCGCTGCATCTGACGTAGGATGTTGTTGTAGTACTCCGGATAGTCTCTTCGGACGCCTTCCATCCGAACGTTCAGGTCCTCTCCTGGCGTCTCCACGTCCGGATCCGGATCCGGACTGGCCGGAGGCGTCGGGTCTTCGACCGGTTCAACGTCAGGTGGCGCAACAGTCTCTTCGGGCTGCGGAGGCTCTTCGACCGGACCCTCCTCCTCGACCACCGCTGGCGTCTCCTCCTGCGGCTCAGGTACCCGGTCGAGGGGCGTTTCGATGACCAACTCCTCGGGAGGCGCCGTGGTCGGTTCACCGAGCACAGCCGCCGAAGGAGATATCAACTCAATCTCGTATACTAGGAAGTCAGGTACCTCGCGAGGCAACGCGGAGGTCCACCATGCCAGGAAGATGGCCGCCGTGTGAATGAACACGGACCCGATGACCGGGCCCTTTCCGACAGTCTGGTACCGCTGCCGCCGCGGAGCCGCTTCCAAGTCAGTCATACGGCGATTACTCCGGGGGCCTTTGCGTGCCCACCACCGCGAAGTCGATCCCGCTACGCGCGACGGTAGATATCACGTCGACACCCGCACCCCAGGTGGCGAGTGAGTCGCCCTTGATCCACACTTCGTCGACCGCTCCAGCAGACAGAATCTGTCCAAAGGACTGAGCGAATTCCGTCCGATCCATAGGCGTCTCGCCCATGTACACCATCCCGTCACGGTCCACGGTGATAATCAGGGTATTGTCCTCAGCCGTGAGCGCGGACACCTCCGTCTCGGGCACCGCGACCTCGATACCGCCCTGGAGGATGGGTGCCGTGATGATGAAGATGATGAGCAAGGTAAACGCCACGTCGACCATGCTGGTGACGTTGATTTCGGCGAGTGGCTGCAGATCTCGCCTCCGCCCGCGTGCGCCCATCATCGGAGGCGGACACCCGTTGGGCGAATCATACCCAAGGAATCGATCATACGCGCCCTTCTCGGGCCAACGTGCCGATGAATTCGCTCGAGAAGCCCTCGAGTTGGCCGCTGACCAGATTCAGCTTCGCGAGGAAATGGTTGTACGCGATCACTGCGGGGATCGCCACGAACAGCCCCGCGACCGTCGTTA
>CAUZVZ010000047.1:0-17865 GCA_963583605.1 Gemmatimonadales bacterium UBA6960 | reverse complement strand
GAACTCGAGGAGTCCACGCCACTTCGTGTCCTGGCCGCCTCGGGGTCCTGGTACCGCGTCAGGCTTCCCAATGGTCGAGACGGTTTCATTGCCGCTCGATTGACGGAGGCGGTCGTTCAGCCCCTCCGAAACCAGTTTGTCCAGAACACGTCCGCGTTGTTCAGTTCTCCGAGCCCTGGTTCGCCAGTGATGGAAGACGTCGAGGCCGGAACAGATGTCGCCGTGCTGGGCAACTACGAGGGGTACCTCTATGTTCAATCGCCGGACGGTCACACGGGCTGGATGGCTGGAGACACCGACCTTTAGAGCGTCCCGGTCCCATGTCTAAACTAAACCGCGTTCTGACGCTGGCCGCCCGCCCCATCGGATTCCCCAAGGAATCAGATTTCAATCTGATTGAGGAGCCCGCGCCGACCCCCGGAGACGGCCAATTCCTGATCAAGACTCGATTCGTCAGCGTCGACCCCTACATGCGCGGCCGCATGAACGCTGAGCGCAGCTACGCCGATCCCTTCGAGGTCGGCAAGCCGATATCCGGCGGCTCGGTGGGCGAGATCATCGAGTCGAACAACAACCGGTTCAAAGTCGGCGACTTCGTGCACGGCATGTGGGGCTGGCAGGATTATGCCGTGAGCAATGGCGGCGACGTCTATCCCGTCGACTCGGACCTCGCACCCATTCAGACCTCTATCGGCGTACTGGGGATGCCGGGCATGACGGCGTATTTCGGGTTTCTCGAAATCTGCAAGCCGAAGCCCGGCGACACCGCCTTCATCTCCGGCGCGGCGGGGGCGGTGGGACAACTCGTGGGCCAGATTGCCAAGATCAAAGGCTGCAGTCCCGTCGTCGGAAGCTGTGGTTCGGACGAGAAGGTTGAATTTCTCATCAAGGACTGCGGATACGACGCCGCCTTCAATTACAAGACCGACACTGACTACCCAGCGAAAATACGCGAATTCTTTCCCAACGGCGTCGATTGTTATTTCGACAACGTCGGCGGGGGGCTCACGGACGCCGTATTCGCCAACTTGGCGCAGTTCGCTCAGGTCAGCATCTGCGGTATGATCTCGCAATACAACCTCGAAAAACCTGAGATGGGCCCGCGCGCTTCCTACGGGGCCCTGTTGGTCCGCGAGGCATCGGTCCGAGGCTTCCTCGTCCCACAGTTCGGCGCCCAGTTCCCGCAGGGCATCTGGCAAATGGCCGAATGGATCAAAGAAGGTAGGATCACCTACCGCGAGGACATTGTGGAGGGCCTTGAGAACACGCCCAGGGCCTTCATCCGAATGCTTAACGGTGAAAACAGGGGCAAACAGCTGATCAAGGTTTCTTAGTCGACTACGAACCTGAGGTGGATGCCGTGATCCGTCCGAGAAAAGACCGTCGTTGCATTGGCGGTTTCATGGGCGCGCTGCTCTGCCTGTTGGCGGCCTGTGTCCCGCAAGACACTGCGGACGTGGCGGCCACCCCCGACCCCGACGCGTTGAATCGGTCGCTCATGGAGGCCGATCGGGCGTTCAACTGAGCGACTCAGGAAAGTGGTGCGGATGGTTGCGTATCCTTCTTCGATGCCGACGGCGCGATGATCCTACAGAGCGTCGGCGAGATCAGCGGATTGGACGCCATAGGTTCGACGCTGGGTGACGTGTTCCGGTCCCCCAGCGTGTCACTGACATGGGAGCCGGTCCGGGCGCACGCCTCCGACGATGGCACGCTGGGCCCCACGGTGGGCGACTACGAGTCCACGAGTGTGGGCGCGAACGGTGAGCGCGCGGTCGGCCACGGGCTCTATGTGAGCATCTGGCGGAAGCAGTCCGACGGTTCCTGGAAAGTGATGATGGACCTCGGGAATCCCAAGGGGTGACCCGTCAGCGGACAGTCCTGTTAGATTGCGGACATGGACCTGACACGTGATGAGCAAATCGTCGTCCGCCGTGCGGTGGCGGCCTACCATAAGGCAAAGAAGGGGTACAAGGGGATGTTCGGGTGCACCACGGCCGACCAGGTTCTCGAAGAATTGGGGCCGTCGCCTGTCCGCTGGGTTCAACTGGCCGCCTTCGTGATCGAAACGGCAGAAGGACCAGGAAAATACCCAGCGAAAAGCCCGGCAAGGCTCTAAGTCCTTACCGGGATTTCTTTTTCGTCAAAGCGGGCGACCGGACTCGAACCGGCGACCCTCAGCTTGGGAAGCTGATGCTCTACCAACTGAGCTACGCCCGCTGAGTCTCCGACCGCTAGTCCAGGAACTCGTAGCCATACCCCAACACTTCCTGGTCCGCCCCGAACTCAACCTGAAACTGATGGGCTACCTCAGGGTCCGATAGCGTAATTTCGGTATCCTCGGTGCCGAGAGGATTTCCGTCGTTGTCGTAAAAGGTGAAGCGCAGGGTGATGGCCGTCCCCGGCGGCAACGTCTTGTTGACGGCCATGCCCGCAACGGTGGAACCATTGCTCATTGGCTGGACCTGGAGATTGTCGGTCACGAATGGCAATTCCCGCATGATGTCGAGTAGGTCGACAGCATCCGCTTGTCGTCCCATCTGAACCAGCGCCCGGATATGCATCTGGTAGCCGTATTCGTTGTGGGGATCCAGCTCTAGGAGTCTCTCCGAATAAGGGATCTGGGCCTCGTGGCTCTCCAGAACATTGAGGGTCTGGACCAGATTTTGGAGCGCATCCCTGTACATGGGGACGCGTTCGATGGCCTTCTCGAACCCGATGATAGCCTGGTCCAACTGATCGGCCGTGTACAGTGACACACCGGCGTTGAAGTAATCGAGCGGGGCTCCATCTTCACGGGCTAGGATCTCATCGAAGATCCCAAGCGCGTTATCCGCTTGGCCAGAGGCGACGAGCGCCATGGCCAGGGAACTCCGTGCGTCCGCGTCGTCCGGAAAGCGCTCGAGTAAGGTCTGGTAGACCGTGACGGCTTCGTCGGAACGCTCAGCCCTCTGGAGGACTCTCCCGAGGTTGGTATGGGCCATCAGCCAGAACTGTGTATCCCACTGCTCACGGGTCTGCTCGTCTCCGGCGTCGGCGTCGGGGGATTCGATTACGGCGACGGCATTGTTCCATGCCTCGATGCTCGCTTCCAGGTCCCCGAGACCGGCGGTCTGGGCTCCAACATTCAAATAGGCTTCGGGACGCTTGTCGAATACCATGTTCGCGAGGTTGAATAACTCTATAGCCCCTTCGGGATCCTGCGCTTCCAAACTTGCCGACGCATCGTTATAGGCTTCGAGCCATGAGTTGAAGCGGTATGCGTTGGTCCCGAATTCTTGGTCCGCATAGTCCGGGTACAAGGCCTCAGCGTAGTCGAACGCACTGTCCGCCGCCAAGTAGTTGGCGAGCCCTGTATGAACGATTCCCAGATGGAGGTAAGCCTCGGGATTGTTGTCTTCATTTGTGAGCCCATCCAAGATTTCCTGGAGCGCCTCTAGGTACGACTGTCTTTGGAGTTCCTCGTCCTCCTCCCCCTCTGCTTCTTGGATTGCCATGGCAGAGAGCGCGGTATATCGACTCACTCGTGGTTCTTGTGTCTCGATATTATCGGAAGCGAGGTCGTTCGTAACACCTCGGAGATAGAGATCGAACGGATCGACGTTACGAATCTCCCACTCGATCTCGTCGCCCGGTCGGACCGAAACGAAGGATTCGGGGCGGTCCCCGCCGACCCTCTCCGCCCGCTGGCCTTGCTGCTGCGTTTGCACCGCTAACGTGAGCTCCTGGCCCCTGATGTCGACGGTGAAATTCCTGGTCTGGTTTCCATTCAAATCTCCGAGCCGAAGCGTCGGTCCGCCCTCCCACATCGCGAACACCTGCATGGCGTTTGACGTCTGGTTCCTGACGTTCACCTCCACCTCCTCATCCTGCGCAACAGCGGAGAGGGGTATCAATAAAACGCCAAGCGCGACGAGGACCAATCTTTTACCGACGTGCATCCGATTTTCTCCTGAAACGTGTGTATACCGACCGCGAACAAGCTCAATTCACCGCGACGAAGCTACGATTGGAACGATAATATTCTAACATACAGTAAAACGATCGCCAGGTTCACCGCATTTCGAACTTTCTCAGTGTGGTGGGACAAGACGCTGGCCATCAATCCCCCAGGTAAGTGAGTATTCGCACTGCAAGCGTCTCGCTGATTCCGGGAAGTCGTGCTACTTCCTGCGCCGTAGCCCCCCGCACGCCACGCACCGATCCGAAGCGCGAGAGCAGGAGCTTTTGCCGTTCCGGGCCGATTCCGGGGATTTGGCCGAGATCACTTCGCAGGGTTCGCTTGCTCCTCAATTTGCGATTGTAGGAGACGGCAAATCGGTGAGCTTCGTCGCGGAGTCTCTGGAGGAGGTGGAGAGCGGGATTCTTTCGTCTGAGGAGGATGGGATCGGATCGATCGGGGCGAAAGATGGCCTCTTCACGTTTGGCCAAGGCCGCCAGGGCGACATCAGTCACGCCCAGCTCCTCGAGTGCGCTCCGGGCGGCACTGAGTTGACCCTTTCCGCCGTCTACCACGAGAAGGTCGGGGATGGGCCGTTGCTCATCTACCCTGCGCCGAAAGTATCTGGAAACGACTTCCGCCATGGAGCGGTAGTCGTCGTTCCCCCACTCTCCTTTGACACGCATATGCCGGTACTCGCTCTTCTTGGGAGCGCCATTCTCGAATATGATCGCGCTTCCCACGGTCTCGGATCCCTGATGATGGCTGATATCGACACATACGATGAGGCGGGGGACGATTTTCAGATCGAGCCGGTCCCGAAGATCGTAGAGCACGCTGTCGGCCCGGTCTTCGACCTGCTCCAGCGCAGTGAGGCGATCCTCGAGGGCGTGGCGCGCATTGTCGGCTGCGAGTTCCGACAGGCGTGCTTTCGTCCCCTTTTTCGGAGCATACACCCGGAGCTTTCTCCCCGCCTCATCGGACAGAACCTCCTCGACCAACTCTCTGTCGTCGAATTCCGCAGGGATCAAAATCTCCCGGGGGAGTTGCGACCCTCGGCGGGTCCCTCGCGGCCCACTGCTCAAGTAGTACCGGGACGCAAACGTGGTGATCAAGGAGGCATCGGATTCGTCACCGACGTCCGCGAACCTCTGTGTATCTCGGCCCAGGAGTACTCCCGATCTGATTTTCAGGACGACGGTGACGGCCAGGTCACCGTCACGGGCCAGGCCCACGACATCGTAGTCCCCTCCCCTGAGCCGCTCCACACGCTGCTGATGTGCCAGGGCGTCGAGCCCGCACAGGACGTCGTGAAGACGGCCCGCCCGCTCGAATTCCAACCCGTCCGAAGCTTCCTGCATGAGGTCCGCGACCCGACTGCGCACACCCTCAGTGTCACCGTCCAGAATCTTGAGGATTTCCCCAATCATCTCCCCGTACGAGGTTTGATCCTGTAGACCCACGCACGGGGCCAGGCATCTCCCGATGTGGTAATCCAGGCAGGCACGTTCTGGCGCCTCCCTTGGGAGATCGTAACTGCAGGAGCGTACCGTGTAGAGCCGTTTGATGACTTCGAGGGCCTCACGCATCACTCCTACTGAGGTGTACGGTCCGAAATATCTGGATCCGTCGTCGTGAAGCTTGCGAGTCACGAAGACCCTCGGAAACGGCTCCTTCGTTGTGACCTTGATGTAGGGGTACCGCTTGTCATCACGGAGTTGAATGTTGAAGCGTGGCTGATACTCCTTGATCAAGTTCGCTTCTAGGATCAAAGCCTCAGCTTCCGATCCCACGACGATCGTCTCCAATGAGACGACGTGCCGCATCATTTCCCGCGTCTTCGGAGCCTGGCTGGAAGCGCTGAAATAGCTGCGTACACGGGGCCGTAGCGAGCCCGCCTTTCCGACGTAAACGACTTCGCCCTTGGCCGCACTGAACAAGTACACGCCGGGGCGGGTGGGAAGGTTCTTGAGCTGATCCTGAAGCAGGGGCTGGACCACTACCGGATACTCAGAAGTGCTTGGGTTCGCGCCCCAAGAGCTGCCGGAGCGGCGCACCGACACCGAGACGAGCGGTCGCTATCAGGTATACGACACCAAACACCAAGGCCGTGCTCGCTGCCAGCACGGGCTGAACGGCCCAAGGTACGGAGTCATCTAAGAGTCCCACGATGACGCCGTCGTGAAGGGGTACAGTCGATCCCAACACCCACTTGGAGCCCAACCCGGCGAGGGTCGCGAGAACGGTCGCTCCCAGTATTCGGCCGCGGACGGACGGAGCGGGGCCATGCGGCCCGAGCACCCTCGCGAGACGGCTCCGAAGCAGAGCGTATTCCAGCCACGCCGCCATAGACGCGCCGAGTGCGAGACCCGTGGCTCCGTAGTGGAGCTGGCCGGAGGCGAACCGGTCGAGCGGAAACATCAGCGATATGCCGACCGCCAAGGATACCACGACGCGGAGATAGGCCATGCGAGCCGGCGTCTGGGTGTCGCGCATCGCATAGAAGGCGGAAGACAGTACGCGTGAGCCTGAGGACGCCAGGAGACCCAGCGCATATGCCGCGAGCACGGCGTACACGACCGGCGTGTCGGTCGAACGAAATTCTCCGCGCTGATATAGGCCCCCGATAAACAGGTCGCCTAGCAGAAGGAAGGCGGCTACGGAGGGGAGAAGGAGGAAATGGATGCGTTCGAGCGCGGCTGAGACCTGGAGGGCAACCTCGCTTGCGGGGGCCTTCCGCTGCCGGGAGAGTTCGGGAAGTTCGGAGGCGGCGATGGCCATACCGAAGAGTGAAATCGGAAGCAGGTAAAGCATCTGGGCGTAACCCAATGCGGCCAGGGCTCCCTCTACGAGGAATCCAGCGACGATGACGTCGAGCAGGCTGCCAATGTTGACCACGCCGCGAGCCGTCACGACGGGCACGAAGTTTCGGATGGCCTCCCCTGCCCCACTCACACTGCGGTCCAGGGAAAGACGGAAGTGCTCGAGGAGCGGCACCGCGTAAGGGAGTTGCACCGCGAACTGGAGAATCCCGCCCCCTAGAGCACCCCACGCCGTGGCGAGAAGGAGCTGGCGACCGGACCAACCGAAGCCGAACCCCACGACCACGAGGGTCGCGATGATCGCACCGTTCCACGCGACCGGAGCCAAGTACGACACCAGGAACCGACGGTGGCTGTTGAGGATCGCAAGTGCCCATGCCGACACCACCAGCACGGCGGTCATGGGAAACAGGATCTGAACGATGATCGTCGTGAGCGCGAGTTTTTCTTGATCCCACCTGAGGAACGCGATCGGGACGAAAACAGGCGCCAAGAGCATCCCGAAAAGCGCGGCCCCTCCCGCCACCACCATGAGGATGCCGAGAACCGCTCCGGCGAACCGGCCAGCCTCTTCGTCCCGCCCTTCTTCCAGAAACTCAGCGTACACGGGAATGACGGAGGCGCTGAGCGTTCCCTCTCCCAGGAGATTCTGAATCACGTTGGGGATCTTCGTTGCCGCGACCCAGACGTCCATCAGGCCTGAGGCCCCGAAGAACGAGGCCAGCAGCACGCTCCGGACGAACCCACTGATGCGGCTGAAAAAAATGCCCGCGCCCACCGTGAAGGCGGCGCGGGAGCGTCGAGCGGCCCGGGAGGGGGGGCGAGAAGGCCGTTGAAGAGGTACAGTGGGCCGCGTTGGGGATGCCACGGTCTCAGGCCCTAGGCGGAGCGACGACGCCATAGCCGTAGCTACGGTTAGGAGCTCCAACAATGGGGATGGGGCCGTGCCACCCCAACCCTTCAACGTGCAGGGTCATGCCCATTCATGTTCGTGGGCACAGGGCGGTTGTGCCGTTGATCCTGCGTTGCTACGCCTCGTCGTCGTTCCTTGTCTGAACCCGCACAAGCGCCATCTGCGCGACCCGCTGTACTTATTCAACAGCCTTCTAACGGCTCTCGTCACCGGGCGGGAGCACGTGCGACGCAGGTCGATCGGTGAGAAGCTTGTTCAGAAACTGGCTTTCTTCCTCGAGTTTCCGGACTTCAGTATTGAGCCGCTCCACCTCTCCCTCCAAGTAGGCGAGTCTCTCAGAGGTTACGTCGTCAGATTCGGCGGGGAGTCCGCGGCGCTCCATGCGTCCGGCGAGAGCCCGCCCAACCGGGGAATCCAAGACGATGGCCAAGATCGGGATCAGGAGGACGAGGACGAAAATCATCGAAATCATAGTGTTTGAAGCTACTCCGTCTCTTCAACCAAATCCACCGCAAACCCCTCGACGAGGGATGTCACAAAGTCATTTCCATAGCGAGCCAGGTAATATGAGGGCGCCAACATGCGCTCTTGGGGCTGCCCGTCCGGAAAGAGGTGGCGTTGCGTGATTTCCAGCTGATTCGACGCGACTTCGTTCTCCCGCTTTACGCTCTGTATGATCTTTCGTTCCGCGGCTTGAAAAGCGGCGAGGGCACTGTTTCGGGCGTTCGTGATCGGACCTTTCAAGGTGGGATCGATGCCCGTCGCGGCCTCGAGGAGATCATCTGAGCCACGAGCCACGGACGTCTTGAGTTCCTCGAGCGCTCGCTGTACACCGTCCGGTACTTCCTCACGGGCGAAATCGGACATGATTTCGTGTAGGGGGCGTTGAAGACGTTCCACATCCAAGCCGAACTTGTCGAGCTTTTTTCGGATCTTGGCCTCGACCACTGTGACGGCATGCCGGGGGTAGATGACCGGCATCATGAGCCCATGGGCCTCGAAGAGCCGCTTAATCTGGGCGTAATACGCGGCCTCGCCAGGCCCAGCCACGTAGCTGATCACGGGGAAAATCGTACTCTCGACCACGGGACGGAGGAGCACATTCGGACTCAGCGCGAGCGAATCGGCCTCGACGCGCTCGCGCACCGCCGCCGCCGACATCGACTCATGGGAACGGCGAAGCTCGAAGTCGTTTCCGTTTCGGTAGATTCGCTCCCGTCCCTCAGGACCCTCCAGGAAGAGGTTGACCGCACCCTCCAAGATGGGCACTTGCGGGGAAAAGCCGGCGCCCTCGAGCTTGTCCGCATCCTCACGGAGCAGGGACTCATGCGCTTCGGCTCGGTCGAGTTCGGCCAAGAGGAGCGGTCCCGAGATCTCCTTGACGGCGGGCGATGCCGCGTCGGCAAAACACATGCCGAGCGGCGCCAAGAGGCTGGACAGAACTTCGGCGAAGCCATCCGCGAGGGTCGCCCCCGGCTTGTAAGCCTCACGAAGCTGATCGATGTAGGGGGCGCTGAAATCTGTCGACGGAAGGTTCGCCGCGGCCTGCTCGACCACATCCGCCGATTCCTCCCCGAGTGCAATACGGTGCAGAGCCCGGTGGGCGTGTCCGGGATCGGACGCCTGAAGACGGATCAGTTCGTTTGCCGTGTCGATGAGGTACGTGTGGTCCGCCTCATCCCAGTCATGATCCTCAGAGGCCACCCAGAACACGGGGAGCACGGGCCGTTCGAGTAACCCCTCGAGCCGCTCCGCCAAGCGAACGGCCGAGATGCCCTTGTAGAGTGAGTAGAGAGGGCCTCCCAGGAGTCCGGGCTGTTGGCCGGTCGTGACCACGATACCGCGTTCTGCAACCCATCGCTCGATCCGCTCTTGGTCGATGCTATCGGGGATCGTCAGTGCCCTGAGGGCCCGCCGTCGGGCGTCCGAATCGAAGCGTGCGTCGACGCTGTCCAAGAGAGCACGATAGGCGTTCGGGTCCTGCCAGGACCCCGAGTAGAAGGGAGCCGCCGCCTCACCTCCCCGAAGGTACTCTTCGAAGAGGGGTGCGCCCGAGGGTCGTCCTATCAGAAGTTCGAAATTCAGCCGGTCCTCCAGATCCAGATCCTATGCACGATGGCCCTTCGACGACGGTGAACGGTGCTGCTCCGGCGACCGTGATCGCTGTCCCGTCGATGGCGGTCCTTTGTGGTAAGGCTCATTCTTGATGATGGTCCCGGCCCTATACAACTGCTCAGCTAGCACGAGCCGGGCCAACTCATGTGGAAGGGTGCAGTCGGAAAGAGACCACTGCTTTTGCGCACGGTCCAGAATACCGGCGCCGAGGCCGAATGCTCCCCCCACGACGAAACACACATCCGCGGTCGAGTGGAGGGCATGATCCTGCAGATAGTCCGCCAGGTCTGCCGAGCTCATGCCTCGGCCGGTGCGCGTGATCGCGACGATCTGTGCGTGCTCCGGGAGTCGAGCGAGAAGGAGAGCCTCTTCTGCTTCGATCACACGATCCGCGTGGGCTTTCGCTCTACCCCCCGCACCCGACGCCACCTCAATGACATTGAACTTCCAATACCGTCCCGCCCGCGTTTCGTATTCGAGTATGGCGTCTTTAAGTGGAGCGGCGGCCCGCCCGACGACGATGACCGTGATCTTCATCTATCCAGAGCCCGCCGAATGAGTTCCATGACGGCGTCCTGTCCGGAGTCCCACACCACGCGCAGGCGCAGAACGTACGTCCTTGGCATTTCCTTGGAAAACGTTCTCAGCTTTACAGCGTCCTTCTCCGTGATGACGACGGGTCGGTCGCCTGCCCGCTTAATAATCCGGTGAACGTCCCGGCTGGAAAACGGGTGGTGATCCGGAAAGGCCATGCACTCTACCACCCCGTTCGCCTTAGAGCGAACCATCTCGTGGAACCCGTCGGGCTCAGCGATGCTGCAGACGGCCAGGAGATCGCCTCTCGGCGGTCCGGCGTGTGCTTCAGCCGATGAATCGTCCTCCAGCTCAGTCCACGCGTCCCCTTCGAGGTGGATCTGTCCTAATGCGGCCTCAGGCGCCTCGCCCAGGGCAAAGCGCCCCACGGCGCACGCTTCGTCCCGCGTCGCGACCTTGCGCGTTATGACGATGGCGTCGGCCCGTGACAGGGCCCTCAGTGGCTCCCTGAAACGCCCGCGGGGAAGCAGGGGGCCCTCGGCCCCCTGTTCGGCGGCCAGGAGCACGATGTCCACGTCTCTTCTCGCCGCCCGATGCTGAAAGCCGTCGTCCAGGATGGCCACAGTGGCCCCTTCCCTTGCCGCTTGTGCAACTCCCTTGATTTTCGACTTCTGGACCACCACAGGCACACCGGGATTCCGGACCCCGTAAAGCAGGACCTCGTCCGAGCCGTAACCTCGGGTTACGAGCGCGGGGCGGTGGCCCATCGTGGTGAGATGGGTGATGAGCCACGACGCGATCGGTGTCTTTCCGGCTCCGCCGACCGCGAGGTTGCCGACCGAAATGATGGGAATGCCGCTCCCGGATTGAGGCAGGACACTGAGATCATAACACCGATTCCGGAGAAGCACGGCTCCGCGATACAGCGTTTCCACAGGGAGAAACAAGCCGAGCACGAGTTGGCCCAAGGGGCCGCTCTGTCCGTCCCACGATCGCTTGAGCCACACGCTGAGGCTGCTCACGAAGGAGTGGTGTCGGGCGCTGTGCCCCCGACTTGGGCAGCGACGTCGACCAATCGCGATTTGAGGGACCCGACCACTTCGTCGATTTCGGCCTGGTCGGCGCGTCTTGGGACGAAAGTGGGAGGACCGTAAGCGACACGAACCGTCGAGAAGGGCTTGGGCACAATGAGGCCATCCCAACTTCGCGCGTGCCAAGCGGAAGTGACTGCGACCCCCACCGGAACGAGTGGAAGACCCGTGATTTGTGCCGCGGTCAACGCACCCAGCTTGATCTCACGGTTGGGGCCGCGGGGGCCGTCGGGGGTGATGGCGAGATCCAGTCCTTTGTGAGCCGCTCGGATCAGTCCTTTCAATCCCCGTACGCCACCGCGAGTGCTCGAGCCTCGCACCGTCCCGAAGCCAAAGTGATGCAGAAGCCCGGCGACGTAATCTCCGTCCCGATGCTCACTGACAAGTACCACGATGCCTTCCGAGCGATGGGCGTGGACCAAGGGCAACAGTCGTCCATGCCAGAAGACGAAGATGACCGGAGTACCCTCTTGCCTGAGGCTCACCACCTGGTCTTGGCCCGTGCTCTGGATGCGAAGCGTGCGAAAAAGAGCCCTCAACGCGTATTGGCCCGTGAGGCCCACCATGGCTCGCCCGGCCTGAGTCAACGCAGGTTTCACGTCTTCTCCAGAAGATCCGCCGCCAAGTCGGCTACGCGCGTCGATGCTCCCGGCTCGCCGAGTGCAGCCCGTATTCCCAGGTAGCCGGAAATCATCTCGGCCCGCTCAGCAGAGTCGGGCGGGAGAAGCGTCAGGACAAGATCGGCGAGACGGCCGGGCGTCGCCTGATTCTGGAGTACCTCGGGAACGACATCCCGCCCGGCGATCAAGTTCGGCAACGCGATGTGGTCGACTCGCAGGAGCCGGCGCGCCAAGGCAAACGTGACGGGATGCGTTCGGTACACCGTTACGCATGGGGTTCCCTCGAGGGCCGCCTCGAGCGTTGACGTGCCCGATTTCACGAGAGCCACGGCGGAATGTGCGAGAAGGCTTCGCCCGCCGTCGACCACCGGCACCCTGATGGCACTCAGCGACGAGGGCGGAATCGATGAAGCACGGGCGATTACGACCTGTACATCGCCCCCTCGATCCTGAACGAGGCGACCCGCCTCGACAAACAAGGCAAGGTGACGGCGTATCTCCTGGGGTCTGGACCCGGGGAGCAACGCCAGAATCGGGCGTTGGGGGTCGAGACGCCATCGATGGCAGAACGCGTGTCGGTCAAGCTCCAGCGCCGGGGCCTCCAGGAGAGGATGTCCGACAAAGGTTGCGCTCGCTCCGGCCCGTTCCAGGGCCTCCACCTCGAACGGAAGAATCAACGCTAAACGGTTGGTATAGGCGGCTAGTTTTTTTGCACGCCCGGCGCCCCACGCCCAGATCTTCGGGGCGATGTAGTAGAGCACCGGCACCTCTCGCCGACGGGCGGCCCTCGCGATTCGGAGATTGAAGCCCGCATAATCGACCGGAATCACGAGATCCACGACGCCGCTGTCCAACAGAGAAATTAGGCGCCCTCTTAGGCGGTGTAGAAAGGGGAGTCGCGGCAGAACTTCGGCGACTCCCATGACCGCCAGCCCTTCCAGGTCAGCGAGGAGTTCGACCCCCTGGGCCTTCATCCGCGACCCGCCGATGCCGAGGAAGCGGCTTCGGGGCCACCGTGCCCGCAGGGCGGCGATGAGGCACGCGGCGTGTTCATCGCCGGAGGCTTCGCCGGCCAGCACCAGGATCGTGGGGTCGTACGTCTGACCTGAATTCTTCAGAATCGGAAACCCAGATACCAAATCGCGGCGAGGAGTAGGATGAGAAGAACCACGAGTCGGTGTGGAGACCAGCCCGACCTGCTGTCGATCCAGTTCCTTTTCCGCTCCCGGCGGATGCGTATCAGCGACATGGGATCCTCCTCAACAACCTTCCTGGCACGTCCCACCGCGTCCGCTCAAGTGGTGACGCCGCGCTTGCTGGAGCGAATGAACGTCAACAGATGGCGGACCTCAGGAATTTGCTCCACCTGGTCTTCAGCAATATCCAAAGCCTTAGTTAACGTAAGTTTAGACTGAAACAGCACTTGGTAAGTTTGCTTCAAGGCACGTCTCACATCCTCAGAGGCGCCCCTCCTCTCCAATCCGACGCTGTTGAGCCCGTAGGGTTTGACCGGATTTCCGGCCACCTTGAGGTAGGGCGGTATATCCTGAGGCACTCTGGATCCGCCTCCACAGAACGAATGCGCCCCGATGCGAACGAACTGATGAATCGCGGTGAGGCCCCCGACGATCGCCCAGTCCTCGATCACCACATGGCCACCCATGTTCACCGCGTTCGAAAGAATCACGTGGTTACCGATTTCGCAGTCGTGCGCTACGTGTGCGTACGCCATGATCAAACAGTCACTCCCGACCGTGGTCTTCCCGGAAGCCCGCGTGCCACGGTTGAGCGTCGCATGCTCGCGGACCACGGTGCGGTCACCCACGATCAGTCGGGAGGGCTCACCCTCGTACTTGAGATCCTGCGGATCGCTACCGATGACCGCGCCCTTGGCGATCTGACACTGCTCTCCAAGCATCGTATCCCGCTCCAACAGCACGTGCGGGCCCAGCACCGTGCCTCGTCCGACGACAACGCCCGGTCCGATGATCGAATACGGGCCAACGGCTACGTCCGGAGCCACATTTGCGTCGGGATCGATAATGGCGGTGGGATGGACGAGCGCCTCGACCGCCCCGCCGGTGCCCCAGGTGTTCATCGATCGACGATCCCGGCCATCATCTCTGCCTCCGCGACTACTTTTTCCTCCACCTTCGCCATGCCTCGAAGCTTACACACGTTCCGGCGGAATTGCACCATCTCGACCTCGAAGACGAGTTGATCTCCTGGAATGACCGGCTGGCGCCACTTCACCTTATCCAGCGACATGAAATACACGACCTTGTTTTCACGCTCAGGCACCGAGTCCATCAGGAGAAGGCCCCCCGCCTGCGCCATGGCCTCGATGATGAGGACTCCCGGCATAACCGGGTGGCCCGGAAAGTGCCCTTGAAAGTAGGGTTCGCTGATCGTGACGTTCTTGAGGCCCACGATCCTCTTTGCGGGTTCGAACTCCAAGACCCGATCCACGAGGAGGAATGGATACCGGTGCGGAAGATGCTCCATGATCCGGTCGACCTCGATGGGAAGGTCGTGCGAAGCTGTTCGGGCATGCGTCAAGAGAGTCCTCGCAAGTTTGATGTTCCCTTCATGGCTCGGGCACTCGGAAACGATGTGCCCCTGTATGCGTCGGCCGGTCAAGGCCAGATCCCCGATCAGGTCCCCGATCTTGTGCCTCACGAATTCGTCGTCGAACCGAAGGCTCTCATTCATGATTCCATCATCATTGAGAACGATGGTATTCTCGAGAGACGTCCCCTGAGCGAGCCCTCGGGCCCTCAGAGCTTCGGCATCATGATGGAAGCCGAAGGTGCGGGCGGGGGCGATTTCGCGGCGGAACGACTCCTCGCTCATAGCGAAGGTACTATGTTGGCGCCCGATACACCGGTGTTCGAAATCGATGGTGGCAGACACCCGGAGGGCATCCGCCGGTGTCACCGAGTAGGATGACCCGGCCGGCGTGGTCACCGTCAGCCGGCCTTGCACCGAGATCATCTCGGCGGGCGCCTCCAACTCCACGGTGCCCACGTCCGAGACCGCGGCAAGGTAGCGCTGGAAGCTGCCGTCCAGGATCGGCGCCTCAGGTCCACGCAACGCAATGACCGCATGATCGACTCCCCCGGCGTACAGGGCGGCCATGACGTGCTCGACCGTCTGCACCCTTGCTTCACCAACGCCCAGACTCGTCCCCATCTCGCACGCCACCACGTGATCCAAGTCGGCAGGAATTTCAGGCGACCCGACGAGATCCACGCGTCGGAAGCGCACTCCACCCGAAGTGGCGGGCCCCATGGTCAGGGATGCGGTCTCTCCCGAATGCACGCCCACGCCCTCCAGTGTATGCTCACCGGCAAGGGTACGTTGCCGAGGGGTTATCACCCCGACCCCCCGTCTCCGTTGGAAGCGAGCAGGCGCTCGAGAACGCGGACACGGCGGCGGAGTGAATCGAGGCGGGAAAGAAGGGCCTGGGCTTTCAGAAAATCCTTGAGGGGTCGACCCGGGTAGCCCCCCATCGTGCTCCCCGCCACGACGTCCTCAGTCAGGCCCGTCTGCCCCGCGACATGAGCACCGTCGCCGACTGAGATGTGATCCATCGCCCCTGCCTGCCCACCCCACATCGTGTCGGCGCCGATCCGGGTGGATCCAGCGATCGCGACTTGCGCAGCCATGACGGTTCGCGGGCCCACCGTGACGTTGTGTGCGATGTGGACCAGGTTGTCCAGCTTCACGTGTTCCCCCAGCTCAGTGCGCCCGATAGAGCCGCGGTCCACACAACTGTTCGCACCGATTTCCACATCGTCGCTGATGACACACTCTCCGACATGCGGAATCCGCTCCAGTCCTTCCTCCGAGCGAGTGTATCCGAACCCGTCCACCCCCACGCACACTCCGGCCTGTAGAACGACCCGGTCGCCCAACTGCACATGCGGATAGACCACGACGTGTGGGTGAAGGGTCACGTCCCGCCCCACTCGCGCCCCATGGCGGACGACCACATGGGCATGTAGGGTCGTCCCCTCCCCGATCACGACATTCTTTTCAATTACGACATAGGGTCCGACCGACATGTCGGCACCGAGATGCACATCGTCGGCGACGACCGCGGTCTCGTGGAGTCCCGGCCGAGGGCTCGGCTCTGAATAGAAGTGTTGGAGGATCGTGGGAAGCGCTTGGCGAGGGTCATCCACGACCACCCGGCTCTGAGCCATATCCAGCGTGCTCTCCAACTTGGAAGAGACGAGGATAGCCCCGGCAGCGCTCTCGCCCGCTTTGTGAGAATACTGAGAATCGACCAGAAGCCCGAGATCGGAGGGTCCGGCCTGCGCGAGAGACGTGACGCCGGTAATCGGCATGTCGAGCTCGCCTGCGGCTCGTCCCCCCACCATCGCTGCCAGTTCGGCAACGGTGAGCCGTGCGGGCTCAGTCCACATCTACTGCGCTCCCGCCGCTAACCTCTCCATGACCTCACCGGTGAGGTCGAACGACTCGTCCGCCGCGATCAGGCCGCCCCCCGCAACATCGAAAATAAAGGTATAGGAGCCCTCACTGCGGATTTCCTGGATGATGTTGTTGATCCGCTCCATAATGGGCTGCACCAACTCCTGTTGGCGGCGGGCCGCCTCAGCCTCGATCTGAGCCATGCGCTCCTGATAGGCCTGCTGCTTCTGGGCGATCCCATCCTGGCGCGTCCTACGAGCATTGGCCGTGAGCGTGATCTGCTGAGCCTGATATTGACTCATGAGGTCCACGATCTCCGCCTCGAGGGCCTGGAGCTCACTTTCGAACGGCACCATCTCGCGCTGGAACTGCTCCTGAGCGGCGGTAGCGCCCGCATCCTCAGCGATGATGACTTGTGAGTTGATGTAGCCGATTTTCAGCGGGCTCTGTGCGGCCGCGTGGGTCGCCATGGAACTGAGGACGACCAGGAGACCGGGAATCGAGATTACACGTTTCATAGTGTCCATAGCTCCAATTTACAGACCTCCCCCAAGGCGGAAGTGGAGTTGCCAGCCGGGTGAGGTTTTGTCGAATCCATAGGCGTAGTCCAACCCGATGGGTCCGAACGGGGTCACCAACTGAACGCCGATACCGGCCCCCCTGAAGAGTCGGGTCGGATCGATCTCAGCGGTATTCCGCCACACGTTACCCGCATCCATGAAAACGGAGGCGGACATTTGGCTACCGAGTCGCACGGCGAACTCAGTCGTCATGGCGAAGAACGCGCTGCCGAGCCGATCGATGTCCCTGATCTCCCCGGACCTGTCGTCGAAGTATCCGAGGGGGGTGATCGTGGTTTCGTCGTACCCTCGGAGAAGTTGTCCGAATTGGACGCCACCCATCCAAAAACCATCGAATGGGAATCGATCGTGGTTGCCTTGCAGTGCGCCCATCCGCATGGTCATGCCAAGCGCGAACGTGGTTCCCCCGCCCACCTCGCTTGCACCGACTGTTGCGACAGGGAGCCACCAGCTTCCGTCCGCAGTGTATTTGACGAATTTCCCATTCCCCCCGAGAGGACCCCCGGTGAACTCGATGTTGACCGACTGGCGTGAACCGACCGTGGGAAATATCGGATGATTCAGCGTGTTCCGCGCGACGCCAAGCGAAACGGTGCTCTGCGTGCCCGGTGGTGTTCCGAACAGCGACGTGTCATCGCTCCCAGACTGAAGCGTAAGCTCAGTGCGAGACAGCCCGTACCCGGCGAAGAACCGCGTAAACCGTGCTCCAGGGAGCAAGAAGCCCAAACGAAAGGCGCCGCCCGTGCGGCGCCTTCTGCCGGAAGCGAACGAAATGAACCGGTCCCGGGCATTGAACAGGTTAACGCTTGCAG
>CAUZVZ010000046.1:0-18297 GCA_963583605.1 Gemmatimonadales bacterium UBA6960 | reverse complement strand
TGTTCCCTTGGTACGCATCTATGCGCTCCTTGGTTTGCAAGTCGGAGCTACGATGACACGTACATCCCGACTGTCTGATATGCGCGGAACATCCGCGCGGTGTGTGACCGACCTGGTCACAAAACAAGAAGGGCGGCCGATCTCCAAGAACGAGACCTCCGCCCTCATCAAAGTCTGTGCACCCCTTTCGAAGCTAACCCATGAGGGTCGCGGGGTCCGATGGCCCTGTCAACCGGCAACAGCCATCATCGATCCGACCAGACCGCCAACTCATTTCCACCCAGATCGGTGAAGTGAAAGCGTCGTCCACCTGGAAACTCGAACGTCTCCTTGACGATTTGGCCCCCGCTCTCGCTGATTCAGGCCCCGATCGCCTCCAAGTTCGTGGAATAGAGCACGGCCAATGGACCGCCTGTCGGCACGTCTGGCGCCACCTCAAAACCGCAGCGCTTCGACCAGTGTCCGGAGCGTAAGCGTAGGTGTCACCCGTCGAGACCACCTCCAGCCTAGCGAGCCACCGACTGCCGATCCGTCCGTGTACGTGATCTTCATGCGGGAAGTGGCCGACGCCGACGCTCGGCGAGGCTTCGAGGATCTCAGTACCGATGCGGGCAGATTCGAATTCGCCGGTCGTGAAGTGTATTGGCTCATACGTGGCAAGCTCAGCGAGTCACCCCTCTTCGGGAAGGATCTGACGAAGACCGCGGGAGGGGCGCCAATGACCATGCGCAACATGAGCACCGTCTGTGGGCTGGTAGCCAAGTACCCCTCCGCTGACTGATCCGGCGACTTGGGAACCCTGTGGGCCCGTCTCTGATTTTCTCGTTGGTGGTCATTGCAGTTGCGCTGCCATGGGAGTCTCCCGGCGGCGAAACCAACAAGGAGAAGACAATGAACATAGACCTCAGCCGTGCGGTGACCGGAGGACTGGTCGGAACCGCGGTGATGACGATGGTTGGGCTCTTTGCCGCCCCCATGATGGGCTCGCTCCCGATGAACCCCGCTGAGCTGCTCGCCGGGGCGATGGGTGGCAACTTGGTGCTGGGATGGGGGGGACACCTCATGATCGGCATGGTTCTGGCGCTAAGTTATGCCGTGGTGGGCTCCTTGCTGCCGGGACCCGGCATCGCCCGAGGCGTGATATACTCCATCGCACCCTTTCTGATGGCACAGCTCCTGGTGATGCCGATGATGGGGATGCCGTTCTTCTCAGGCTCGGCGTCGATGGCAATGGGAAGCTTGGTCGGCCACCTCGTGTACGGAGCCATGCTCGGCCAGATCTACGGCGAGGTGCGTGTGACGCAGGTCGCGACCGGGTAATCCTGACGTGGGTGCCCGTCGGGAGACGGGCGCCCGTCCCGCCTTTTGAGGCTGACTCCGGCTTGCCTCCCTGCCCGCGTGGGCACACTGTGAAGGGCCCGATTATGCGTTCCCCCCTTAGAACCACCAGAGCCCCCAAAAAACCGATGTCATCTCGACGACAGCGGCGTGCCCAGCAGGCGAGCCGTCACAAGAACAGGCAGCCCGCTTCCCGAAGTCCGTCGCCGCGCCGGGTGTTTTTGGTGCCCCTGGCTCTGACGCTGGGTTTAGCCCTTCTGTCGCTCGTCCCACGCGTGTCGGGCAACCCGATTCTTCAACGGTCTTTTTGGGGTGCGGCCATCGTGCTGCTCGTCTGGCAGGTTGCGCTCTTCCTGCGTTTGCGAGGGGCGTCTGAGGGCCGGTCGTTCATCACCATATTGCGCCCGCAACATTACTTGCAGGCGCTGATTCACATCTCGGTCTTCGCGTATTGGGGCTGGTACTGGCGGCCTGTCTACGACTTCGTCTGGCTCCTGGTGGCGCAACTGGTGTTCGCTTACGCCTTCGACATGCTGTTGGCCTGGACCCGGCGCGAAACGTATCTGCTCGGCTTCGGGCCGTTTCCCATCATTTTCAGCACGAACTTGTTCCTGTGGTTCCGTGACGACTGGTTCTACCTGCAGTTCCTGATGATTGCGGTCGGGTTCATGGGCAAGGAGTTCGTGCGGTGGCAACGGGAAGGCAAACGAGTGCACATTTTCAACCCGTCCGCGTTCTCCCTGGGGTTGTTTTCGCTCGTATTGATTGCCACGAACACGACCGAGATGACCTGGGGGCAGGAGATCGCTTCGACGCTCACCCTCGCTCCCTACATCTACACGTTTCTGTTCTTGGTCGGCCTGGTGGCCATGTACTTCTTTTCCATCACGCTGGTCGCCGCGTCGGCAGCCATCATGCTGTTTGCCCTGAGTGCGCTGTATGGGGCGGTCGCGGGCGTTCCATACTTCATCGACTCTGAGATTCCCTCCGCCGTATTTCTCGGGCTGCATCTGCTCATAACCGATCCGTCGACGTCACCGAGGACGCCGCTAGGAAAGAGCATTTTCGGCGGGCTGTACGGCGTGGGCGTCTTCGGCCTCTACGCCCTCCTCGGCGCCTTCGGCGCGCCGACCTTCTACGACAAGCTTCTGTGTGTGCCGTTTCTGAACCTGAGCGTGCAGGCGATCGACCGCATGGTCCCTGCCATTCAGACCAGCACGGTCTGGAGTCGACTGCGATGGGACTGGGTTCCTATGCGCGCCAACTTGGCCCACATGGCCGTGTGGATCGCTTTCTTCGGTGCCATGGCGGCGATGGGGCGAACTGACGGGCAGCATACCGGTGACAGCATGCCGTTCTGGCAACAGTCGTGTGAGGAGGGACGACCGAGCGCGTGCGAACGACTGATCCAATTGCAGTCCACGTATTGCAGCGACAATTCCGGATGGGCTTGCAACGAGTTGGGCAATCACTACGTGGAGGGCCGGATCACGGACGCGGACGTCGAGCTCGCGACCGCTTACTTCTCGCGGGCCTGCGAAGTCCGGTTCCAGGCCGGGTGCGTCAACGTGCTGGAGCCAGCGAGTCCGACGAGGGCGGACCCAAAGGTCATCGACCTCCGCCTGCTCTTGCGCCAGGGGGGGCAGAACCTGATGGGAATGGAGGAGCCTGACCTGTACGCTCGGGCCTGCGACCACAGCTGGACCTTCGCCTGCGCCGGGGGCGGGCGGTCACGGTGAGTGGAATGCCGCCGTCCGTCAGCGGACCGCCCCCGTCCCCGGGCGGCGTGGCGTTGGTGGCCGTTCTCGTCGCGGCGGTCGCAGCGTGGATGGTGTTTCAGCGTCCACCATCCGAATCGGCGGTCGACGCGGAGCGTTTCTCAGGGCTTACCGCCAGTTTTGAAAGTCCTTCGGGCCTTCGATCGGATGCGTGGTTCCTCCCGGATGAATCACTCCTCGGTTTTGTGGAGGTTCCGGCCGGTCCGTTCTTGATGGGAAGTGATCCAGCGATCGACCGGCTGGCCTTCGACAATGAACGGTGGCCGGGTGCCCGTCCCCAGGCGACGCTGGACCTTCCGGCCTTCTACATAGGCCGGTATGAGGTCACGGTGGCTCAGTTCGGGGCGTTCGTCGAGGAAGCGGGATACAGGGCGAGTGACGAGGCGTTTCGGCCCCCCCCGGATCATCCGGTGGGCACGGTTTCCTGGACCGACGCGCTGGCGTATGCCCGGTGGCTCGAGACGAGGCTCAGGGAGTGGCCGGGGACGCCCTCCGAACTCAGTCGACTGCTCCGCGACGGATGGCGGATCAGCTTACCGACCGAAGCGGAGTGGGAGAAGGCGGCACGGGGGTCCGACGGGAGAGTCTATCCCTGGGGTAATGCGCCGAGACGGGATCGGGCCAACTACGGGGGGCGGAGTACCGCGCCGGTTGGCAGTTTCGAATGTCCGGAATGCCCCTTCGGCCTTCTCGATATGAGTGGCAACGTCTGGGAGCTGACCCGGAGCCCGTATCAGGACTACCCCTACGGGGAATCGGACGACCGTGAGGGCCTCGCCGAGGACGCTCTTTGGGTGATGCGCGGCGGCTCGTTCGGTGATCAGGAGCAGAACATACGGACCGGGATCCGTGGGGGTGTGGACCCGGGGGTTCGACAGGCCTCCATCGGGTTTCGCCTTGTGATTACGAGGTTTTGATGGGTCTTCGGGGTGGACACGACACCGGGCGGGTACGCAAAACTTAGGAAGTTGCGTACTCCACGCCACGAATCGCCAGAATCCGCAACAGCGCTTCACCGATCTTGTTGTTGGGCGTCGATGCTCCGGCTGTCATCCCCAAATCGAACGGTCCCTCAGGTAGCCAATCGGTGACCACCTCCTCAGGCGTGTCACTCCCGACATCCGGCTTGTGCCGGATGGTTTCGTCCTCCAGGTCGATGCACGCGGCGTCCTCGATGTGATACGTGGTCGTGAACTGCCGGCAGAGATGGGCGAGGTGATCGGTATT
This sequence comes from Gemmatimonadales bacterium UBA6960, assembly GCA_963583605.1. Classification (GTDB taxonomy): domain Bacteria; phylum Gemmatimonadota; class Gemmatimonadetes; order Longimicrobiales; family Gaopeijiaceae; genus UBA822. The sequence continues at coordinate 13,954 of CAUZVZ010000046.1, read as the reverse complement.
CGACGAGTTGTAGCCGCCAAGGACGATCATGACCGCTGGGGGCCCCTCGCTCATCAGCGCCTTGATCGCGTCCTGTCGCTCCTGGGTGGCAGAGCAGATCGTGCCGAAGGATCGGAAATTGGTCTCCGTGTACTCCTTTCCAGATCCCTCGGTCATGGCCTCGTGGATTCTTGTACCGATGGCGAGCGAGTCACTCGCCAGCATGGTCGTCTGATTCGCTACGCCGATCCTCTGGAGATCTAGGTCGGGATCGAAGCCCTCCGTGGCCTTCGCGTCGAAATGCTCGATGAAGGCCTCACGAGAGAGTCGAGTCGGACGGTTGGCCAGGTAATCGCAGATCAGTTCCGCTTCCTCCATGTCCCGTACGATAATGTATCGGCCACCCTCGTGGTTGCTCACCTGCGAAGCGGTCGCCCTCGACTCCTCGTGATAGTGCTTGCCGTGTATGAGGGCGGTGAATCCGTCGCGGGCGTAGCTCCCCACGCGCTTCCAGACGAGGAGAACCGATCCGCACGTGGTATCCACCATCACGCACCCGATCTCCTTCAGCGTCGCCAGATCCCCCACGGTGACGCCGAACGCGGGCAGGATCACCACGTCCTCCTGGGTCAGCTCCGAGAAGTCGAACTTCCCGTCGTCGCTGGGTAGGATGAAGTCCATTCCCAGGTCTCGGATGCGTTGATTGACATGCGGGTTGTGAATGATTTCGCCAACCAGGCGAATGCGTCTCTCCGGGAATTTGTGACGGGTTTCGTAGGCGTAGTCGATTGCCCGGTCCACGCCGTAGCAGAATCCGAACTCCTCGGCCAGGCGCACCGTGATGTCGCCGAAGACTCTGCGATGGCCCTCGGAGCGGATGCCCTGGACGAGCTCGGATTGGTACTCGAGATCGATCAGGGGTTTCACCTGCGACCTCAGGCCGAACCCCCGTCTGAAGTAGGTTTCTTCCATATCTGTCTGTGCCATGCCAGGTCGGTAGCTCCGGCGAGCCGCCATTATCCAAGCTAACGGTGGACATGGAGCATGCGAAGAACGCGTCGCCTGGCAGGACCGATCCCCCGTCGGCCGGGGTATTGTCGAGCCATGAGCATTCTTGGGCGCCTTGCCCTTCTATTCGTGGTCGTTCCCCTGCTGGAACTGGCGCTTCTGATTCAGATGGGCCGGATCGTTGGGTTCTGGCCCACGATCGCGTTGGTCGTCTTCACGGGCCTCACCGGTGCCTGGCTGGCGCGCACGGAGGGACTCCGGACGATGTGGAGGCTGCGCGATGACGTCGCGAATGGGCGTGTCCCAGGGCAGGCCATCATGGACGGTATGGCCGTGCTCGCGGGCGGCGCGCTTCTCCTCACGCCGGGGATCATCACCGACGTGCTCGGGTTCGGGCTCCTGTTCCCCGCGACGCGGTACGCCATGCAAAAACGGATCATGGCCCGGCTCGAGCGGAGTATCCAGGAGGGTGCAGTACAGGTGAGAATGGCTGAGGGCGAAATTTTTTTGTCCTGATCGACGGGAGAGTAGGCTGGTCGAGGGAGCTTCTTGGGCGACCTTTTTTCCCCGTCCCGGTGCTTATAGCTTTGCCCCACCATGAGTGACTCCCCGCCTTTTCTCGCGACCCTCCTCGATGCTGTCGGCCCCTCCGGGTTCGAGGTTGGGGCGGCCCGCCTTTGGCGCGCGGAGGCTGAGACCTTCGCGGAATACGTCAAGACGGACGTCAGCGGGAACACGCTCGCGACAATCAACGCGAGTGGGCGGCCTCGCGTCATGCTCGCCGGTCACATCGATGAGATAGGCCTCCAGGTCACGCACATCGACGAGGACGGGTTCCTCTACATCGATCGAATCGGGGGATGGGACCCCCAAGTACTCGTGGGCCAACGTGTGAGGATACTCGGCTCGGAGGGTGACGTGCGCGGCGTTGTGGGGAAGAAGGCCATTCACCTGCAGAAGCCGGACGAGCGCAAGAAGGCGTCGGAGATCGCAAAACTGTGGGTGGACGTCGGGGTGGCGTCCCGAGCGGAAGCGAGGGAGCTCGGCCTGAGGGTCGGCGACGCCATGGTCATCGACGCGGCGATGGTGAGCCTGGCCGATGACCGGATCGTGAGCCGTGCCATCGATAATCGGATCGGGGCGTATGTGGTGCTCGAGGCCCTGCGGCTGCTCTCCGACGCGTCACCGACGGCGTCCGCGGTCGCGGTCGCAACGGTACAAGAGGAGATCGGTTCAGGATCGGGTGGAGGAGCTCGTACCAGTGCTTTCGGTCTGGAACCGGACGTTGCCCTCGTGGTCGACGTCACGTTCAGTACCGACGTTCCCGATATCGAGAAGAAGGAGCTGGGAGAGCACCGTTTGGGGGGAGGTCCTGTGTTGAGCCGAGGATCGGCCGCTCACCCAGTGGTTTTCGAGCGCTTGGTCGAGGTTGCGGAGGCGGAGGCAATTCCTCATACGATTCAGGCTGCGGCGCGGTCTACCAGTACCGATGCCGACTCTATCTACCTGACCCGATCCGGCGTCCCCACGGGGCTCGTGTCGGTGCCGAATCGATACATGCATTCGCCGAACGAGATGGTGAGCCTGTCCGATCTGGAATCCACGGCTCATCTGTTGGCTGCTTTCGTGTCGAGTCTCGACACAGACACGGACTTTACTCCGCGATGATGCGGGGATAGGCGCGGCTCCGGGGGCAGTTAGTGTGTCTAATGTGTGACCATACCTTGATCGTAGGCGGGGTCGTATGTACCGTGTTGGCTCAACGAACTTTGAGTTTCTGGGGGCTTGGCCCCATTTCGCGCCTGCGCGCGTTTCCTTAACCGGAATCGATCCGAATGCTCGAACCGAACGCGGTCTTAGAGGAGTTGCAGGAACTGAGGGACAACGGATTTCTCTCAGATTCACTTTTGCGCCGGGCCGTCAAGGACATCGCGGCAGCCGATGATCGGTTCGATTGGGTAGGCGTCTATCTCGTGAAGGCCGAGGAGAACGTGGTCTGGCTCCACAATTATGTCGGACGACCCACGCCGCACCCCAAGATTGCGGTCGGTGAAGGCATTTGCGGTACCGCCATTGCCGCCGGGGAGAATACCATCGTTCCCGATGTGAGTGCGGTGGACAACTACATCCTGTGTGATCCAAGGGTCAAGTCCGAGATGGTCGTGCTGATCCGTGGCGGCGATGACATCTTCGGGCTGATTGATGTGGGCAGTAGGACGGCGGACGCGCTCACCGGCGAGGACAGTGCGGCCATCGAGATGGTGGCGGACAAGCTCGCTGAGCAGTTGGCCCAGGAGCGGAGCTGACGGCCCACTTTCCCCCCGGGGGGGGTTGGAGAGCATATTGTCAGAGTCGCTGACGAAGAAGTTGGGGAATCGCCTTCGAGGCGTCGTGGGAGACGCTTGGGTCATCGCCGACGCGGACCGTCTGCTGGCGTATGAGTCCGACGGACTGACCGCCTACCGCAGGACCCCGCGTGCGGTCGTGCTCCCTCAGAACACCGATGAAGTCAGCCGCGTGATGGGCATCCTGTCACAGGAAGGGGTGGCGGTGGTGCCGAGAGGAGCGGGAACAGGCCTCTCGGGAGGCGCGCTGGCGGACGGTGACGCAGTCGTGGTGGGTACGGCGCGGATGACCGACATGCTCAAGCTCGATCCTGAGAACCGACTTGCGCGGGTTCAGCCGGGGATGATCAACGCGAATCTCACGGCGGTCGCTGAGCCCTACGGACTCTACTACGCGCCCGATCCCTCCTCGCAGAGCGCCTGTACGCTGGGCGGCAACGTCGCCGAGAATTCGGGCGGACCCCACTGCCTCAAGTACGGCGTCACTTCGCGGTACGTGACGGGGCTCACGGTCGTGACATACGATGGGAGCATCGTAGAACTCGGCGGTTTCGGCAGGGAGCCCGGCGGATACGATCTACTGGGGGTGTTCGTCGGTTCCGAGGGGTGTTTCGGAATCGCTACTGAGATCGAGGTGCGACTTCTTCCGAGGCCGGAGGGAGTCAGCACGCTGCTGGCGATCTTCGACCGACTGAGTGATGCGGGAAGCGCCGTGACGGAGATCATGGCTGAGGGTCTGCTTCCAGCGGCCCTGGAAATCATCGATGGAGCCACGATTCGTGCGGTTGAGGCGAGTGTTTTCGCCGCGGGTTACCCGACCGATGCGGAGGCGGCTTTGGTGATCGAATTCGACGGAATCGAGGCGGGCTTGGCGGCCGATGTCGAACGGGCGGTGATCCAGTGCCGGGAGGCCGGCGCGAGAGAGGTCCGAACGGCGGCCTCCGCTGAGGAGAGGCTGGCGCTCTGGAGAGGCCGTAAGAAGGCGTTCGGGGCCATGGGTCAGATCGGGAACGATCTGATGGTTCAGGACGGGACCGTGCCGCGGAGCAAGCTCACCGAGGTTCTCAGACGGATCGGCGAGATCGGCGCCCGCCACGAACTGCTCATTGCCAATGTGTTTCATGCCGGGGACGGAAACCTCCATCCGAACATTCTGTTCGACCGGAGCGATGCCGAGGAGCTCAGCCGGGTCGAGCTCGCGTCGACGGAGATCATGGCGGTGTGCGTGGAGGCTGGGGGCACGATTACTGGAGAGCATGGCGTCGGCGTGGACAAGCGGCGCTACATGAGCCTGGTGCATAGTCCGGACGACTTGGATGCCATGCGACGCATCAAAGCCGTGTTCGACCCACTCGGGTGCATGAACCCCGGCAAGGTCCTTCCCGATCCACCCGCCGTCGACGGAGCGGCCTCTTGAATCCGTTGGCCGGGTTGTTGTCAGAGCGGTTGTCTGAGGCGCAGGTGGTCGATGGCTTCGAAGCCGAGCGTTGGGCCGTGTGTGGGCGCGTTCCGCAGGCCGTCGTTTTCCCAGAGAGCGAAGAGCAAGTGGCTGAGATCTTCTCTGTGTCCAGAGAGGAGGGCTGGAGCTGTGTCCCGGGTGGGCGAGGGAGTTGGCTGAACGGGGGACAGCCTCCTCAGGGCGTAGATGTAGTCGTGAGCGCTGAGAGAATGAATAATGTCACCGCCTACGAGCCCGCCGACCTCTTCATCGAGGCCCAGGCAGGAGCCGAATTGGAGGCGATGGAGCGCCGTACCAGCGAGTGCCGACAGTGGCTTGCGCTCGATCCCCCGGGTGGAGAGCGAGGTACGCTGGGAGCCATGTTGGCCGTGGGGACGGCGGGGCCGCTCCAGGCGGGCTTCGGATCCCCCCGGGATCAAGTGTTGGGAGCCACGCTCGTAACGGGGGACGGGCGAGTGCTCGGCCTTGGCGGTAGGGTGGTGAAGAACGTGGCGGGCTTCGATCTGCTCAAGCTGATCACGGGCAGTTGGGGCACATTGGGGATGATCACGAGCGTGACCATGCGTCTCCACCCCGTCGCCGCGATGGATCGCTCGCTTCTGTTCAAGAGTGGCGATGTGGCGTCGGGTGCGGCGCTTGCGTGTCGCCTTGCCCAAACGCCGCTCCAGCTCGCGGCGGTCGAGTTGTTGGTGCCGGGGGATGGAGAGTCGGGAGCAAGTGGAGGCGCGTCGAGCCCCTTGGTCGCGGTCCGGATTCTGGAGTCGGTGGACGCCGCGGACGAGGCCGAGCGTGTCGTGTCTGAGCGAGCAGGCATGCCGCCCTTTCAACGGCTCGACGAAGAGAAATCCGCAGCGATTTTCGCGAACGTGAGGGCCATGGAGGATGGGGCGGAACTGGTACTACGTCTCAGCCTTCTTCCTTCCCGCTTGCCGGAGTTGGTCGAGATGACTTCTCGACTGAGCGGCCTACATGATCCCACGGCGGGCTGGGGGATGCGGCTGGCGGCCCACGCGCCCACCGGTGTGCTCAGGGTAATGATCGCGGGCATGGACCGATCAGACGAATGGGTGGATCGGGCCACGTCGGTACTGGTGGACTTGCGCCGGTCCTTGGAAGCAGAGGGTGGAAGCCTGGTGGTCTCTCAGGGTCCGCCGGAGCTCGTGGGTGCCGTTGGGGCATGGGGTGAGTCTGGTTCGAGCGCTCTGTTCAGTGCGGGGATACAGGCCGCGTTCGATCCCGCTTCTATTCTCGCTCCAGGACGATTGGCGCAGTGAAACGGCAGCCTGAAACTGCGCTCGCCGCCGCCCTCTGGGCGCAGGAAGACCTGCTCATGCCGTGCGTGCATTGTGGGTTTTGCCTACCTGCTTGCCCCACGTACGTCCGCTTGGGAGACGAGAACGACTCCCCCCGCGGCCGGCTCCACCTGATGCGCGCCGTCGTCGAGGGGCGGCTGAGCCCTGAGTCCGACGCCTTTCAGACACATATAGACCGCTGCTTGGGATGCCGTGCGTGCGAGCCGGTGTGTCCTTCCAGCGTCGCCTACGGGGTCCTACTCGAGGCCGCACGAGAGTCCGTCTACCGGGCTCGAAAGACGCCAGTGGTCGTGCGGACGCTCCTGGCTGTGTTTTCGAGCCGTAAGTGGACGAACTGGAGTATGTGCCTGGCGAGGGTCGTGCGAGGGCTGGGCGTCGCCGGGGTGGCCGCGAAATGGATTCCAGCGAACCGTCTTCTCCACCCGATACGCTTTGGCCTCGCGATGCTCGAGGCGAGCCGGGAGCCAGGGCTTCCGCTCGAACCGTCTACAACTGCCGGAGTCCCGATCTCAGCGGGGGCTGCGTCAGCGGAGATTGCGTCATCGAAGGCTGCGTCACGGCAGGGCGCCCCACCTCAGGGGGAGGGCGATCGGGGACGGGTGGCCATCCTTCGTGGCTGTGTCCAGGAGGGTCTGTTTTCGAGGGTGAACGATGCCACGGAGAGGGTCCTCCGGGCCAACGGTTATACGGTGGTCGAAGTGAGTGGACAGGGCTGTTGTGGTGCCCTGCACACCCACGCTGGGGATGCGGTTGGAGCCCGCGAGCTAGCGCGTGCCAACGTTCAGGCTCTGATATCGGCTGAAGTCGACTTCGTTGCTGTGAACGCGGCCGGCTGTGGGGCAGCCATCAAGGAATATGGTCATCTTCTCGAGGCCGACGCGGACTACCGCGACAGTGCTGCGGCCATAACTGCTTCGAGTCGGGACATCTCGGAACTCCTGGCCGGGGACACCTTGCGGGTGGGTGCGCCGGTGCCGGCTCGGGTCACGTACGATGCCGCCTGCCATTTGTGCCACGCACAGGGCTTGCGGGAGGAGCCCCGTGCCCTGCTCGGGGCGATTCCGGAGCTCGTCGTCCTGCCCCTTCGCGACGAGGAGGAGTGCTGTGGCGGGGCCGGCATCTATGGGATCACCCACGCTGAGTTGGGAGCGGACATCGGTGCCGATAAGGTGTCCGCTGTTATGGACTCGGGAGCCAACATCGTCACCACCGGAAATCCCGGCTGCATGATGCAGATCGGAGCCGGGCTCCTGTTGGAAGGATCGGACATCGTAGCGCGTCACCCCGTGGAGTTGTTGGACGAGAGTTATCGGAGGGCGGGCTTCTATGACGGACTCTGAGGTCGCGGCTGTCGGGGACTTCCTGGCTGAGCGGAGAGACGACATCGTCGATCTGCTCATGGAGCTGGCCAATTTCGAGTCCCCCTCCCTGGTGCCTGAGTCCCAGCACGCCACCCAGGAGCTTTTGACTAGGCGGCTCAGGGCGATCGGCTTCGTATCTGAGTTGTTCCCCGGCGAAGAGACAGGCGGACACGTCTACTTGTCACCCAAGGCACCCAACGGAGCGGGCCCCGCCTGTGAGGGAGCGCCGGTCCAACTTCTGCTCGGACACACGGACACGGTCTGGCCGATCGGCACGGTGTACCACATGCCGGTGGAGTGGGACGAAGAGGAGGACTGCATCCGAGGTCCAGGAGTCTTCGACATGAAGGCCGGGATCGTCCAGATGGTATTTGCCCTCGAGGCCTTGTCGGCGCTCGGGCTCGAGCCCACAGTCGTTCCCACGATCTTTCTGAACTCCGATGAGGAAATCGGCAGTCCCGAGTCGCAGGACCACATCGAGCGACTGGCCCAGGCATCGAGCAGGGTCCTGGCATTGGAGCCCGCACTCGGAGACCGGGGTCTCATCAAGACGACCCGTCGGGGCGTGGTACGCATCGAGCTTCGGGTCATCGGCCGGGCCTCGCACTCAGGCGTCGCGCCCGAAGAGGGCTCGAGTGCGATCCAGGAGATGGCCGTCGTCATCCAGGCCCTTCATGCGTTAACGGACCCGGAGCGGGGCATAACGGTCAACGTGGGAACGGTTTCGGGAGGGACGGTCGCGAACGTCGTTGCCTCCGAGTGCCGCGCCAGTGTGGACGTGAGGGTAGCCACCCAGGCCGACGGTGAGTGGATCAAGGGCCTCATTTTGGGGCTGGAGGCGACCACACCTGGTACTTGCTTGGAGATGGAGGTGGTGCTCGACCGCGGTCCGATGGAGGCCACACCTCGAAACCGGGTCCTGTGGGAGGCGGTTCAGGCGTGTGGGAAGCGGTTGGGGCTCGATTTAGAGGGCGCCGAGTCCGGCGGCGCGTCGGATGGAAACACGACGAGCCTCTTTACCGCGACGGTGGATGGTCTGGGCGCGGTGGGGCATGGCGCCCATGCCCACCACGAGCACATTCGCGTGACCGAGCTTCTGGAGAGAACGACTCTCTTGGCCCTCATTCTGATGATGCCCGCCCTGTGAAATATCACTTATCACATATAAATACTTGTAAGTTGTAACTGCAACTTGTACTTTGGTTACGACTCTCGGATCGTCACTCTCGTAGTGAGGTGTATATGCAACCTGAAGACATTGTGTGCACAACCCACATTGAGGAAACCGGTGACGCCGACGCTGTTGAAAACGGCCTCTTGGACGCCGAGGCTGCGCGGGAGATTCTCCGTGGATGTGTGTGTAGCCGCACGCGCATGCTCGATCGCGTGCTTTCGCGCCTCTTCGACGACTCGCTCGCACCTCTCGGCGTACGTTCGAATCAGCTGACCGTGTTGGCGTTGCTTGGAGCGATGGAGGGCTTACGTGCCGCAGACGTGGCTCGATACCTCGAGATGGACAAATCCACAGTCAGCCGCGGCTTGGCGTTGCTGCGGAGGCGGGGTTGGATAGAGGAGTCCGCCGGTCCGACGAGGGCGTCGCGAACCCTGAATGTCAACACGGAGGGGCAAAATCTACTCCGTGATACTCTTCCGCTGTGGAGGTCCGCTGTGGAGGGCGCGCGTGAGGCTCTGGGAGCGGAAAGCGTGGAGGCGCTTCGAGGGGCTGCCGACTCGTTCCTCCGGCTCAGGGCGAGTAGGCTTAGCCATTAAGGCTTAGTCCGGCCACTACGCTTTGGGCGAGCCTTCAGGAAGCGACTGACCACGGTGGCGGTCGATGAAGTCCACGAGAGCTTCCAGGAACTCCGGTCGGCAGGACTCGATAAACGCCATGTGGTCCCCACCCGCCACCTCGAGTGATTCCCGGTCGGCAGTTCCCAGGTCATGAAACAGCGAGGCACGCTGCTCAGGCGTCGCGATGGGGTCGAACTCCGCGTGAAGAAGCAGAGTGGGTACGTGCACCTGAGTGGGATCCAGCTCATCCCACTCTCGCGCCCCGCGCCAATCTACGCGTATGGGGTCAGCGTCCATCGCCGCCTTCACATACGCGTCCATCGCAACCTGGCTGATCGAGCCGGGGGTGATGAAATCGCTGGCGGCGACGGCGGCACTGTTTGGCGCCGCGGCCGGTGGAGTATCCCCTTCGCCATCGGCCAGGGGCGCACCGGCGAACGTCGGGGAGTAGCCGAAAAAGACGAGGCACGAAACCAACTCCGGCGAGCGTTGGACCGTGAGTTGAGCCACCTTCGAGCCGCGGGACCAACCGAGGAGCGCGGGCTTCGGCAGGCCCTCGGTGAGGACTCCCACATGCTCGAGCACCGCTTTCAGATCCCTGGCGGCGCGATCGGGGTTCAGCCATCCGGTCTCGTCGCGGGGTGTTTCGCCGTACCCTCTGAAATCAGGAGCGAAAGCGGCGTAGCCCGCGCCAACCAACCCGTCCATTAACGACAGGTCCTCGCCTGGCACCTGAAGATCGAAGTTGGGGCGTGCGCTCCAGGTGCGGCCGTGTAGTAGGACGATCGCCCTCCGCGGCTGCGACAAGCTTTTCTCCCAAACGGCGATGGGGTGCCCATCGCCGTCGACGTTATGCCTTGTGATCATCTTTCCGGTGAAAGGGGTGACCTCGCCATTCCTGGCCAAGCTGGTCTGAAGTCACGGAGTGCCGCAAGTTCAGGGCCGATATTGCCCTTCCAGGAGAACACCAGTGGGTTCCGACTTCACGATCCGACCGCTCGCCTCCACCGCCGAGTTCAAGGAGTGCGTCCGCTTTCAAGAGGAGACCTGGGGCGAGAGGTTCTCTGAGCGTGTGCCGCTCGCGATCCTCAAGGTAACCCAGCGCCTCGGCGGGATCACTGCCGGGGCCTTTGATGCCGAGGATGCTCTGGCCGGGTTTGTGTTCGGCATAACCGGGGTGCAGGACGGACAAGTCATCCACTGGTCTGACATGCTCGCGGTGCATACGGAGTTACAGGACGTCGGGCTCAGGCTTCGCCTCAAAGCCTACCAGCGGGAGGAGCTCGTCTCGAGAGGAGTTACGCGTATGCACTGGACTTTCGATCCTCTCGGGGCCAAGAACGCGCATTTCAACCTCAACAAGCTCAGGGCCGTGGCAGGCGAGTATGTCCGGGACATGTACGGGCGGACCGACTCCCAACTCCACAAGGGGATTGGCACCGACCGGTTCGTGGAGGGGCGTCCCGGCCCGGCCCCGGGTGCCGACCAAGGGGCGAAGCTGACGTTCGGCGTTCTACGGGTGGGCAATTTGAACCTTCCCGGAGAGCCGGATCTGGCGATCGATGCCGATCGGCTGCTGGTCCCGATTCCGGACTCGATCCAGGCCCTCATGGACGCCTCGCTCGAGGCCGCGCTGCGCTGGCGAATCGTCACACGCTCAGTCCTTGCGGCGTACTTCGAGCAGGGCTACGAGGCCCGTGAGTTTTATAAGCGGGACGGGTGGGGTGAGTACCTGCTCAAGAGGATCACGTGAAGATCGACCGTGTCGAAATACGCGAGATCCGAATGCAGCTCCGGGAGCCATTCGAGATCTCGAGCGGTGTCTCCCATGACCGACGCGTGCTCCTGGTGACGCTCCACTCCGGGGGAATCACGGCCTGGGGAGAGTGCGTGGCCGGCGAGACACCCGCCTATTCGTACGAAACCACCGACACGGCGTGGTCGATCCTTACGGATCTGATCCTCCCGAGGGTGTCGGGCTCCGTGATGGGGCCGTCCGCTGATCTCTTGAACGTTTTCGAGGGAATTCGTGGCCATTCCATGGCGAAGGCGGCGGTGGAGATGGCTGGCTGGGACCTGGAAGCGAAGGCCCGTGGCGGCTCATTGGCCTCACTGGTGGGTGGTGTGCGCGACTGCGTTCCCGTGGGCGTGAGTATCGGGCTCCAGCCGACGGATGATGAGTTGCACCGCAAGGTTGCCGACTACATCGAGCAGGGGTATGCGCGCATCAAGATCAAGATCAAACCGGGGCGGGACGTCGGGATGCTTCGAGGGCTACGCGACCGGTTTCCGGACGTTTCACTCATGGCGGATGCCAACTCAGCGTATTCGCTCGAGGATCTGCCTCGTCTGAGGGAACTGGACGAGCTCGATCTCATGATGATCGAGCAACCGCTCGCACACGACGACTACCTGGACCACGCCCGCCTCCAGAGTGAAATGGAGACTCCCATCTGTCTGGACGAGTCCATACGGTCGGTCCACGACGCCGCTCTCGCCCTCGAACTCGGGGCCTGCCGTATCATCAATATAAAGCCGGGCCGCGTGGGCGGCCTCTCAGAGGCGAAGGGCATCCACGACCTGTGCGTCGAACACGACATGCCCGTCTGGTGCGGAGGGATGCTCGAGTCGGGGATCGGACGAGCCCACAACGTCGCCTTGGCCTCGCTCCCCGGATTCACGCTCCCCGGGGACATCTCAGCCAGCAAACGCTACTGGAAAGAGGACATCGTGACGCCGGAGTTCGTGCTGAACGGTGGCGCAATCGACGTCCCCTCCGGACCCGGTATTGGCGTGGAAGTGAGGGAGGATCTTGTCGATGACTGGAGCGTGAGACGGGCCGACTTTTAGGGGGATCGTGTAGCTGGGCACTGGACTTTCTATGAGGGCACCCCGGATCGACGATCGCCTGGTCCAGGACGTCCACGCCAAAATCGTTGAATCTTTTTGGGAGGTGTCGAGAATCAGATAAGGGACCCGGTGCGAGACCTCGAACAAAAAGAAGGGAGCGGGTCATGATTTTACCGACGATTCGCGCCTCCGTCTCGAAGAGAGCGGGATCGGGAGTCTGTTGGACGACCCGAGAATCCAGAATGCGTTGCTCACTGACGCCGACGTATCGGTTCCTCCCCCGATCATCTTCTACGTGCTCGTGCGGCAGGCTCTACTTGAGGGGCGGATCGATGATGAGGGCACCTCCGACTACGTCGCATCGATTCTGGTCTCGTTCGGTCGGTGGCCGACAACGGAAGAATGGCGCGAGCACGGGCTAGCCCGGCCTCTACGAGCCCCGAGGCCTCAGCTTCGCAGATCAGGGTCCCTTCGGCAAAGGGGAGTCAGTGGAGTCTGAGTTGAGACACCAGCGACCGAGCGACGGTCTTATCATCGACGTATCCCCCACGGACGAGGATGTCGCCCAGCCGCCGTCCGGAACCCTGTTGCTCGTCCAGCGCTGCGCGCAGGTGCCGCTGTTCGAGCCGCCCAGAGTCCACAAGCGACTGCCCGAGCCCGAAGGGGTCGTGTGGCCATCGGGACACGTTGGAGGATCCGCGCGCGCGTTGCCATGACCGTATCGGCCAGGTCGGACCACGGGGATTGCTCGACTACGTGGACTACTCGAACGGCTCAGACTACTCGAGCTATATCGAATGGGGGGATGGACTACCGGACCACGGGGGGTACTAGTCGATCAGATTGATCGACTAGTCGTCTGGTGGCCGCAGGTCCACGGGCCGCACGTCCATGGTGACCTGCACTGCGACGTGGCCCATGTCGGCGCGGTCTCGGAGGGCGTCCCGAACCCTCGGTTCGACCTTCCTGTACGCGGCCAGAACGCCATCTCGGATCTCCCTGCGGAGCACCTTCAACGCGTTGACGTCGGGGCGGCTCGTATTCGTTTCCTTCTTTGCTTCGACAAGGCGCTCTGGGAAGATCTCGAACGGGGCCATTCCGATGTCGTCGAGGCGAGCCGAATCGATGTATTGGATGGAAATCGAAACATCGCCACGCGCATGGTGCGTCTGGATGTCGCCGACGGCACGGAAGTGCGACGCCAGCTTACCGAGCTCCACGTTTGACGCCGCCTTCGTGTAGCTGCGCTCCACGATGGCGAATATGCGCTTCAAACGCTCCGGAGTCGTTGCGTCTACATCCGGAATTTCTGTCTCCAGCTCCCGGCCGACAGCCTGGCGGTCCTGCCCGGCCTGAGCCTCTTCTTCCCGGATCCTTTGCCGATCGATGTTCTCAAGAATTCGGTCAGGGTTTGTCCGAAGCCCCATTACTCTCTCCGTACCACAGGCATTAAACGCGTTCGTTCGTGCTCTACACCAAACGATAACCTGATCTGTCTGTCACGGCCAAGTGGCCCCGGCTCAGCCCTGATCGCCACGGCGGCGGTCAGAAGACGATGATTTCGTGGTGGCCGTCCGTATTGTAGACTGAACAACGATGAGTTGAGAACCGGCGAGGGGAGGAGCACCTCGAGCGGGAGCGGAACGCTTAGATGAATACGTCTGGAACTGAGAGCATGGACCAGGAAGCCGTCGGCTAGCAGGGGCCGCCGGGCCCGTAACGGAACACACTCGGTGCTCCAGGCGAGGGCGCCGCGGGGCGGGGTCTCCCTAGTCTACTGCGAAAAGATCAACTGACAGCGGTCGCCGACAGCGATGCCCCTTTCGGCGAACCACCCCTGACGGACCT
>CAUZVZ010000045.1:0-18885 GCA_963583605.1 Gemmatimonadales bacterium UBA6960 | reverse complement strand
GCCATCGTGCTCGACGACGAGATCGTGAGCGCGCCCGTGGTCCAAGATCGCATCGGTGCGAGCGGCGTCATCAACATGGGCAATTCCGACATGGTCCAGGCTGGCGACCTCGCGTTGGTGCTCCGGGCGGGTGCGTTGCCTGCCCGTCTGGCAATAATGGAGGAGCGCACGGTCGGACCGTCGCTCGGACAGGACTCGATCGACCGGGGCCGGATCGCCGGCTTGATCGGAGTGGTCTTCGTGGTCGTGATCATGGCCCTCTACTACCACGTGGCTGGGATCTTGGCTGTCATGGCGCTCGCTGTGTACGGCTTGCTGGTCTTGGGTGCTCTCTCGGCGTTCGGCTTTACGCTGACCCTCCCGGGGATGGCGGGCCTCATTCTGTCGGTCGGCATGGCCGTGGACGCGAACGTGCTCATCTTCGAGCGGATCCGAGAAGAGTTGACCCTCGGGCGGGCCACTCGGACCGCGGTCGACGCGGGTTTCGCCCACGCGCTTTCCGCCATCGTGGATGCCAACATGACGACGCTCTTCACGGCGCTTATTCTCTTCCAGTTCGGTACAGGGCCCGTGCGAGGTTTTGCGGTGACGCTTGCGATCGGGATCGTGGCTTCGTTCTTCTCCGCCCTGTACGTGACGCGAACTTTCTTCCTCCTCTACTTGTCGAGGAAGAAGGCATCAGACCCGATCAGCATCTGAGACGGATTCCATGAAACTGTTCAACCAAGTGAACTTTGCGTTTATCGAGAAGCGACGCCGGGCGTACGTTTTCTCCGCTGCCCTGATTCTCGTCGGACTCGCGGCGATGATCTTCAACGTGTTCAGCCTCGGGCGCTGGCAGAACTATGGTGTGGACTTCACGGGCGGTTCGCTGATCCAGGTAGAGTTCCACCAACCGACCACCGCCGCTGAGCTCCGGGCGGCCCTCGGTGGTGCGCAGGCACCGCCCATCACGCGTTTCGGTGAGGACAACGAATTTACGATCCGGGCCCCCCTCGGGAATGACGACGTGGAGACCATACGGGCCCGCTTCGAGAATCAACTTGCGGCCGCTTTCGAGAGCGACGTCTTCACCATCGTGCGGACGGAGACAGTTGGACCGAAGATCGGAGCCGAGCTCGAGCGCAATGCGTTGCTGGCCATTCTGTTCTCCTTCTTCGTGACCATGATCTATATCGCGATGCGGTTCGAGCTTCGTTTTGGCTTGGCCGCGGTGATCGCCACCGCGCACGACATTCTGATCACGCTGGGCTTCCTGGCCATGTTCAGGGTCGAGATTGCGTTGCCTACGGTGGCGGCCATATTGACGATTGTCGGGTATTCGCTGAACGACACCATCGTCGTGTTCGATCGCGTTCGGGAGAATCTCAACGCCAAGGGTGGCCGGCGGCAGGATCCGCTGGAACTCGTGAACCATTCGATCAACGCGACACTTCCGCGGACTGTGCTCACATCCGGGACGACGCTTGCTGTCCTCCTGGCTCTCTTGGTCGTCGGTGGGGCGGTGATCCGTGACTTTACGCTGGTGCTGATCCTCGGCGTGGCGATTGGGACATACTCCTCCATCTTCGTGGCTTCGCCGGCCCTGCTCGAGATCCAGAAGCGGTTCGGAGACGGTTCTGCGATCCGAGAGCGGCGCAAGAAGCGCGGGGCTCCAGCGACCGCCTAGCTCGCGACCACTTAGTTCGGCCCATGTTCGACAGTCACTGCCATCTCACAGACGGCCGCTTCGATGAAGATCGGGCGGCCGTTCTCGATGCGGCGTTGGAGGTGGGCGTCACCAGTATGGTCACGGTTGCTTCGAATCTTGAGGATGCCAGGGCCGCTGCCGACCTAGCGGCGGCTCATCCAGGACTCTGGTCGACGGCGGGTATCCATCCGCACGAGGTCTCCGAAGCGGGGGACGGCGACCTCAGGTTGGTCCAGGAGCTGGCCGCCACGCACTCCGAAATCGTCGCCATCGGCGAGACCGGCCTGGACTACTTTTATGATCACTCACCTCGCGATCTTCAGCGGCGCTGGTTCGAGGCCCACCTCGGGGTCGCCGCCGACCTCGATCTTCCGATCGTGATTCACACGCGTGAAGCGGAAGACGATACAATTGAGGTTCTACGGAACGCCCCGAAATCGGTTCGCAAGGTGCTCCACTGCTTTACGGGGAGCTTGAGGTTGTTGGAGGTGGGGCTGGAGGAGGGTTGTTACGTGTCGTTTGCGGGGATCATTACATTCTCCAAGTTCGATGGTCAGGACGCCGTCCGTGCCGTCCCGGGCGACCGCCTGCTGGCCGAGACGGATGCGCCGTACCTGGCGCCGGTTCCGCGTCGGGGGAAGCGGAACGAGCCGGCCTTCGTCGCTCATGTGGTGGTGGCACTAGCCGACATCCGGGGCGAAGATGTCGAAGAGGTTGCTGAGGCCACGGCCCAGAACGCAGAACGCTTTTACGCACTCCGGTCTTGAATATGCAGCGTACGATTCGATATGCCGCGCACGATTGAGGTCCTTTCGGATCTGGTGGCGAACCAGATCGCCGCCGGCGAAGTGGTGGAACGGCCCGCGTCCGCCGTAAAGGAGCTGATTGAGAACGCCCTCGACGCCCGGGCGACTCGCATCGACATCGACATCGAGCGCGGCGGCAAGGGACGCATCCGAGTGACCGACGATGGCATCGGCATGGGCCGGGAGGACGCGCTGCTCTCTCTCGACAGGCATGCCACCAGCAAGATCCGCCGCGCCAAGGACCTTAAATCGGTGGGCACGTTCGGTTTCCGGGGAGAAGCGCTTCCCTCCATCGCCGCAGTGTCGCGCATGACGATCGAGACGAGGGGAGCGGCGGATCAGGTGGGTACCCGGGTTAGCGTCAAGGGTGGGACGATCACGGCGGTGGAAGACGCTCCTCGAAGGCGGGGCACGACCGTCGAAATCTCCAACCTGTTCTTCAACGCACCCGCACGCTCGAAGTTCTTGAAGGCAGTCGGCGTGGAGGCGCGCGCCATCAGTGACGTCGTGAGCGTTCTCGCTCTCGCGAACGCCTCAGTCGGCTTCGGCCTCACGTCCGGCGGACGGATCCTGCTCGAGTTGCCTCCGGCCGCGGATCTGAGCGCTCGTGTCGCGGCCCTCTGGGGGAGGGAAGCGGCCACCACGCTGATCGCCCTTTCGACTGAGCCCAACGGCATGCAGGTGCGCGGTCTGATCCAACGACCCGATGCGGCCCAGAGCGGATTTCGGCGCGCTCACCTCTTCGTGAACGGGAGGCCTTTCCGAAGCCGTCCACTGCTCGCGGCCGTGGATCGCGGGTATCGCACTACGATCCCGGAGCGGGTCCGACCGTGGGCGTTCCTCTACTTGCGCATGCCTCCCGGAACCGTGGACATGAACGTACATCCCGCCAAAGCTGAGGTGCGCTTTCGGGACGCCGTCGCAGTGGAGTCCCTGGTCGAGGAAGCCGTGCGGACGGGTCTCACGTCGGAGGCGAGTGCGGCCACCTTGGACTCGCAACTGGAGTCTCCGCGGCTCATGGTCCGCGAGCCGAGTCCACCACGGCCCGATGAGTCCGACGTGGAGAGCCAAACCGCCTTGTTTCTTTCGGCGGAGGCGCCTGTCGAGCCCATCTCAGTGGTCGAGGAGCGGCCTCGCCTCTGGCAGATCCTGAACACCTACGTCCTCGCGGAGACGCGCGAAGGCCTGATCATCATCGACCAGCACTCTGCCCACGAGCGAATCCTATTTGAGCACCTGAGCCGTGCCTTCGAGGAGAGCGGGCAGGCCGGCCAAAGGCTCCTCTTCCCGCTCACCATTCGCCTCTCCAAGGCTGAGTACGAGCAAGTGGAGGCTCTCACCGGCATCCTCAACCGTGCGGGCTTCGAGATCGAGGGCTTCGGCGGTAACACGATCATCGTCCAGGCCGTTCCTGATCCGCATCCCTACTTCGATCCTGAGCGATGCCTGCGCGAGATGATCGAGGAGTTGGTCGAGGGATCCGATCTCACCCGCTCAGCCCAGAACCAGCACGAGAAAATCGCCATGACTTTCGCCTGCAAAGGGGCGATCAAGGCCGGTCAAGCGTTGAGTGAGAGCGAGATGCAGGACTTGTTCGACCAGCTTTTCGCCACCGAGCTCCCATACCACGACGTGCACGGCCGCCCGACCATCGTCCGCTTGAGCAAGAGCGAGCTGGAGAGGAAATTCGGACGGTGAGAGAGTCCGGGCAGTGAGGGTTCCGTGAGGGCAATCGAGTCGTGAGGGATTTCCTGGCGATTACAGGGCCGACGACTTCCGGGAAGACGCAGCTCTCGATCGCGGTCGCGGGGGCTCTCGACGGCGAAATCATCTGCATGGACTCCCGGCAGATCTACCGGGGGATGGACATTGGCACGGACAAGGTCTCGACGGCACACAGAGACCGGGTGCCCCATCACGGCCTTGATGTCCGCGACCCCGACGAGTTCTATAGCGCCGGGCAGTTCAGCCGGGATGCCCGCCGCTGGATTGAGGAAATCTCGGGGCGAGGGCGCGTTCCTCTCCTAGTCGGGGGCACGGGTCTGTTTCTGCGCTCTTTGACGCATCCGATCTTCGAGCAGCCGGACGTCGATGCCGTGCGCCTGGAGGCCCTTCGCGGTTTCATGGCCAAGTGGCCGCGGAGCGAGTTGGAGCGTTGGGTCGGGGCGCTGGACTCCGGCCGCGCGGATCTCGCCCGCGAGGGGGGTCCCCAGCGTTTGGGCCGGACCATCGAGGTGGCGCTTCTCACGGGTCGCCCTCTCTCGTGGTGGCACGCCGAAGGCACGCCCGACCAGGAGCCCCTCAGCGGGCTGATCGTCGTACTCGACAAGGACCGAGAGGAACTGGACCGGCGCATCGACGCCCGGGTAACCCGGATGGCGGCCGATGGGCTGGTCGACGAGGTGAAGGGCTTGCTGGACAAGGGGTATGGGCCCGAGGATCCCGGGATGAGTGGCACAGGATACCGGGAAGTCGCAGCTCACGTCTGTGGGGACATGACGTTGGAAGAGGCCCTCGACCGGATGCGGTCTCAGACGAGACAGTACGCGCGCCGGCAGCTCACGTGGTTCCGGCACCAACTACCGGAAGACGCGATGCACGTCGATACTTCCCAACCCTTGGACACGCAGGTGACGGGGGTGGTGACGGCCTGGCAGGCTGAGGCGCCAGCGATGGACGGATCAGGACGGAAAGACGGATCGGAACGGACGACGGATCACGACGGGACGGGTGAATGATCGCATGAAAATCGGGGTGACGTGTTATCCGACCTATGGTGGCTCCGGCGCAGTGGCCACGGCCTTGGGGATTGAGCTCGCTGAGCGCGGCCACGAAGTCCACTTCGTGTCCTACGCCCAGCCGTTCCGCCTGGGACATTTTCACGAGCGGGTGTTCTTCCACGAAGTGGAGATGGAGCAGTATCCACTCTTCGAGCATCCTCCATACACGTTGGCCCTCGCGGTCGCGCTCCACGACGCGGCGCGAACTTACGACTTGGACCTGATCCACGTTCATTACGCAATTCCCCACGCGACGTCGGCGTGGATCGCTCAGCAGATGCTCGGAGACGAGGGTCCCCCCGTGGTCACCACCCTCCACGGCACGGACATCACCTTGGTGGGAATCCACCCGTCTTTCCAGGCGATCACCAGCTTTTCGATTCTCCGGTCGCAGGGGATCACCGCCGTGTCCCAGTTCCTCAAGGACCAGACCGTTCGTGACTTCGGGGTCGCGGCGGATGACATCGAGGTGATTCCGAACTTTCTCGACACGAACGTATACGAGCCCGGAAAAGAGCCCTGCCGCCGCGATACGCTCGCTGAGCCGGGGGAAAAGATCATCATGCACGTGTCGAACTTCCGGCCCGTGAAGCGCGTGTTGGACGTGGTGAGCGTGTTTGCCGGTGTGGCCGAACGGATGCCCGCCCGCTTGATCATGATTGGCGATGGGCCCGAGCGGCCTCGTGCCGTCGAAGCTGCCCAGGCCCTCGGTGTGGAGGATCGCGTCAGCTTCATCGGCAAGCACGGCGCCATAGAGGAGCTCCTGTCGTGCGCCGACCTGTTTCTGTTGCCGAGTGAGTCTGAATCCTTCGGCCTCGCCGCGCTCGAAGCCATGGCCTCCGGAGCGCCGGTCGTGGTATCGAATGCTGGAGGCCTGCCTGAAGTCGTACCAGACGGCGAAGCTGGGTACCTCTTCGACGTCGAAGATGTGGATGGCATGACGGCGGGAGCCATTGAGATCTTGAGTGACCCGGACCGCTGGAAGGCGTTCAGTGAGGGTGGCCGCGCCGTGGCCGTCGAGCGTTTTTCGGCGAAGCGCGTGGTGCCCATGTATGAGGAATACTGCCAGCGGGTCGTCGAGAGGCACCGGCTCAAGCTGGACTCGCGCGTGGAGAACAGCTCGGACAACAGCGGGTGAGTGTTTGGGAGGCGATCTTCCTCGGGGCTCTCCAAGGGGCGACCGAATTCTTCCCGGTTTCTAGTTCCGGACACCTGGTGGTCGGCCAGACGCTGCTCGGCTTGGAAATTCCAGGCGTGCAGTTCGAGGTTGCCGTGCATGTGGGCACGCTGATTTCCGTGCTTGTGATGTATCGGGATCGTCTCATCGAATTGGTGTCCGGTACGCTCCGGCTGGACCGAGACGCTTTGTGTTACGTCGGGCTACTCGCCGTCGCGACGCTTCCCGCGGGGATCTTGGGTGTAGTCTTAGGAGATGTGATCCAGGGGCTGTTCGAGAGCCCGTTCGTTCCGGCCGTCGCTTTCTTGGTGACGGGAGCCATCCTGTGGAGCACGCGCCGGGTGATCGAGCGGGACGTCTGGAAGTCACCAACCTGGAGCATGGCCCTGTTGATCGGCTTCGCGCAGGCCTTCACTCTGGTGCCCGGCATCTCCCGTTCGGGGACGACGGTGGCGATGGCACTGTGGTTCGGCGTGAACGCCAAAGAGGCTGCCGCATTTTCCTTTCTCATGGCCATTCCGGCGATCGCTGGGGCTGCCGTGCTCCAAGTTCCGGAACTCGCTTCGCAGGGGCTGGCCCTTTCGGGCACGGGTCTGGCCGCAGGCTCCATCGTAGCTGCCGTCACCGGAATTCTGGCCATCAAGGCTTTCGTGGCGCTGTTGGCGAGGAAGGCCTTCCACCGCTTCGCCTTTTATTGCTGGGCCCTCGGGGCCGCCTTCCTCTTCTACCTGTTCACTGTCGGGTAAGGTGGCCAGGCCGTTGCGGGGGACTGCCGCGCCCGGAGTGCCCGTCGCCCTCGATCGCTGGGAGGGCAGGCCGATCCAGGACTGGGAGCGGCATTGGGGCATCCCTCGCTTCGAGGCCTACGACGAACTTTCCTCAACCAACGAGCGCCTCCGCGTTCTGGCGGAGGCCGGCGCCGCTCACTTCACGGTGGTCACCGCCGACTCCCAGACGGCGGGGAAGGGGCGGAGCGGAAAGCACTGGGAGTCCGCCGGAGGGATGGGCTTGTGGATTTCGTTTCTCGTGCGGACTGAGTCGGTGGTCTCCCCGACCCTCGTCCCGATCCTCGTGGGTCTGGCCGCCAGCCGTGCCCTCGAGCGGCTCTGTCCCTCGCTGCAGCCCGGGATCAAATGGCCGAACGACATTGAGGTCGAGGGTCGTAAACTTGGGGGTATCCTTTGCGAGGGTGCGGGGAGGGGGGTGGTCGTGGTCGGGGTCGGTCTCAACCTTCGGCAAGGGATCGAGGACTTCGGTCCCGGGTTGAAGGAGCGCGCGGCGTCCGTGGAGATGGCCGGGTGCAGGGGGGTGAATCGGTCGAGGCTCGCCGGGGAGCTCCTGTCGGCCGCGCGTTCCCTGGTGGATCCACTTCCTGCTTTTCTTGACAAGTCGTTGAGGCGGGAGGTCGGAGACCGCGATACGTTGACGGGCCGAACGGTGCGTACTGAGTTGGGGATTGCAGGGAAGGCCATCGGCATCGCGGCCGACGGGGCACTCCTGGTCGACGTGGAGGGCCGAGTCGAGGAGATTCGAGCCGGGGGTGTGATGGCCATCGAGGGGAAGCTGAGTCGAGGAACATGAACCGGCGTGGAGGAGCGTGACATGGAACTCGTCATTGATGTGGGAAACAGCGAGACCGTCCTCGGTGTCGTGAGGCCCGGAACGCTCGACCTGCACGCCCACTGGCGGGTGAGCACGCCGATACCCCGGACGTCCGATGAATACGGACTGCTTCTGCGGTCTTTGCTGAGCGACGGCGGAATCTCGTACGACAACTTGACGATGGCCGTCCTGGGTTCGGTCGTTCCCTCCGCGACTCGAGTGCTCGCCGACACGCTTGAGCGAATCGTGGGACAGGCGCCCATCGTGGTGGATGCGCGGAGCCCGCTGCCGATTCAGCTGGACGTCGACGAGCCGCTCACGGTCGGCGCCGATCGTATCGTGAACACCCTCGCCGCCAAGGAGATGTACGGACGGGACACGATCGCCGTCGACCTCGGGACCGCCACCACGTTCGACTGCATCACCGCCGAGGGCGTCTTCGTCGGCGGTGTCATCGCCCAGGGTCTGCAGTCCGGGCTCGAATGGCTCGGAAGGAAGACTGCCAAGCTCCCCCGGGTCGAGCTGACTCCGCCTGAGAGCGTGATCGGCCGGCGCACCGAGGCGTGCATCCAAAGCGGCGTGTTCTTCTCAGCGGTCGACGCCGTGGATGGCATCGTTCGGCGCATCCTGGAGGAGTGGCAGCGCGAAGACGTCTACGTGGTCGCGACCGGGGGATACGCCACTACGGTCGGTCCCCACGCCCAGACCGTAGAGCACATCGAACCCTTCCTCACGCTGTACGGTCTCGCTCTCGCGGGTAGGACTATTCGAGGGTAAGGGCTCTTCGGCCTCGCGTTGACACGCTTGTCTTTGCCACTACATTTACGCGTTAGCACTCGTGCAAGGAGAGTGCTGATAATCCATAAATACAATAATATCAACCAGTTAGTAGGAGGCATTACGGATGGCTAACAAGACTGCGGTCAACGTCAAGCCGTTGGCTGATCGCGTGGTGGTGTTGCCGCTCGATGAAGACGAGCAGATGCGTGGAAGCTTGTACATCCCGGACACGGCCAAGGAAAAGCCTCAGTCCGGTAGGATCGTCGCCGTGGGGGAAGGCAAGCTCTCCGACGAGGGTGTGAGAATCCAGCCCGACGTCGAGGTCGGCCAGACGGTTCTTTACGGCAAATACAGTGGGACGGAAGTCACTGTCGAGGGCGAGGAGTACCTCATCCTGCGCGAGTCGGACATCCTGGCCGTTCTCGGCTAGCTCGCCGCGTGGCTAGCCTGCCGCGTTCGAATGAAGACAACAGAATTCTCAAGCATCATACACAGGAGTAAATAGACGATGGCTGCCAAAGAGATCGCTTTTGACGTCGATGCCCGCGCGCGGTTGAAGACGGGGGTCGACAAACTGGCTAAGGCCGTAAGGGTCACGCTGGGGCCCAAGGGCCGGAACGTAGTGATCGACCGGAAGTTCGGCTCCCCGACGGTCACCAAGGACGGTGTGTCCGTGGCCAAGGAGATCGAACTGGAGGACGCCGTGGAGAACATGGGCGCCCAGATGGTGAAAGAAGTCGCCACGAAGACGTCGGACGTCGCCGGTGACGGTACGACGACCGCCACGATCTTGGCGCAAGCGATCTTCGGCGAGGGGCTGAAGAACGTCACCGCCGGGACGAACCCGATGGGCATCCGCCGCGGGATCGATTCCGCGGTCGAGAAAGTCGTGGACTACCTCCACGGACTCTCCAAGGAGACCAAGGGCAAGGGCGAGATCGCGCAGGTCGGAGCCATTTCGGCCAACAACAACGCTGAGATCGGTGATCTGATCGCAGACGCCATGGAGAAGGTCGGCAAGGACGGCGTGATCACGGTCGAAGAGGCGCGCGGCATCGAGACCACCCTTGAGACGGTTGAGGGCATGCAGTTCGACCGGGGCTACCTGTCACCGTACTTCGTGACCGACCCGGAGAGGATGGAAGCGATCCTCGAAGACCCCATGATCCTCATCCACGACAAGAAGGTCTCGTCGATGAAGGATCTTCTGCCGATCCTCGAGAAGGTCGCCCAGCTGGGCAATCCGCTCGTGATTCTGTCGGAAGATGTCGAGGGTGAGGCGCTCGCGACGCTCGTCGTGAACAAGCTCCGCGGCACGCTGAAGGTCTGCGCCGTCAAGGCCCCCGGATTCGGGGACCGGCGCAAGGCCATGCTCCAGGACATCGCCGTGCTTACCGGTGGTCAGGTGATCTCTGAGGAAGTCGGCTTCAAACTCGAGAACACCGTCGTGAGTGATCTCGGCTCGGCAAAGCGCATCGTCATCGACAAGGACAACACGACGATCGTCGACGGCGCGGGGGAAAAGGACAAGATCAAGGGCCGGATCGAAGAGATCAAAGTCGCCGTCGACAAGTCTACGTCCGACTACGATAGCGAGAAGCTCCAGGAGCGGTTGGCCAAGCTGTCTGGCGGAGTCGCCGTGATCAACGTCGGGGCTGCGACTGAGACCGAAATGAAGGAAAAGAAGGCTCTGGTCGAAGACGCGCTGCACGCGACGCGCGCTGCGGTGGAAGAGGGAATCGTGCCGGGTGGCGGCGTGGCCTTGATTCGCGCGCAGACGGTCTTGGAGGACTTCACAGCCGATGCGCACGACGAGCAGGTGGGGATCGACATCCTCCGGCGTGCCTTGGAATCCCCGATTCGTCAGATCGCGGGCAACGCGGGCGCAGATGGCTCCATCGTGGTCGCCAAGGTCCGCGAGGGTAAGGGCGCCTTCGGGTACAACGCGCTGACGGAGGAGTACGAGGATCTGGTCAAGGCCGGCATCATCGACCCGACCAAGGTCGCGCGGACGGCGCTCCAGAACGCAGCGTCGATCGCCGGTCTGCTTCTCACGACCGAAGCGGTCGTCGTCGAGCAGCCGGAAGAAACGCCCGCCGCACCGGCCATGCCGGGCGGTGGTGGAATGGAGGGGATGTATTAAGTCACATCGCTCGCCTCTCGAGGCGTGACGCGGTGAAGTAGAACGCGAGCCCCCGGTGTCGCATAGCGATGCCGGGGGCTTGTGCGTTAAGGTCGGTAAGCGGCCCTCTTGATTGGACCGGATCGTCTCGATCCACAACTTGCCATCAGCAAAGGAAATCCGCATGAACTGGGAGATGCTAGGAGCGATGGGTGAGTTCTTTGGCGCACTGGGGGTCATCGCTACGCTCAGGTACTTGGCGAGACAGGTCCACGAGAGCACCCGGGCCTCCCTTCAAGCCGAGTAGCAGCACATCTGGGAGTAAAGCACAGAGTTTCTGAGTCAGCTCGCCACCGATCGAGAGCTGTCGCGCTTGTGGGTGAGGGGGATGGTCGGGGATCCCGATCTCAGCATCGACGAACAGGTGCAGTTTCGGGTGCTCCTCCTGCAGAACATGTTCCTCTGGGAGAGGATCTACCCAATGGAGTTGGCGGGGGGCCTCGAGCCCTGGCTGTTGAAGAGCAGTCGCAGGAGCGGCCGTGAGATGGCGGGCGCCCGGGGCTTTCAACTCTGGTTCGCGGACAGAAAACACTTGCTGAGCGAAGAATTCGGTGCAGCACTTGAAGAGGACACGGTTAACAGTCCTGGTTACCGTCCCGCTGGACTCGACCCGGACCAGATTCAGTAGTCTCTCGACTTCAATGATCTCTCAGCCCGGATTCGTACTCTATGAAAGGCTTCCTCAATTTTATGGGAATGTCGGTAGGCGGATGGATCGGCTGGGCTCTAGGCGCACAGGTTTCCATCTTCGTCGCCTTCATCGTCAGCATGGTCGGGACCGGAGTCGGGCTCTTTTACACGCAGCGTGCCATTAAACGCATTCTGCCCTGATTGCTGGGTTGTCTCTCGTGGCTCGTCTGTACAGCCCATCCACTTCCACTCGAATGAATTCGGAAGATCTGTCCCATCCAGCTATTGACGGATTCTGAGGCGTGCGTTGGAGGTAGTCCGGGATAGGGGGCCGCACCGGCCGTCAGGACGCCTCTGCCGGCTGCTGAGCGCCGTGGCGACCTGAAGCCTCTTTCCCCCTAGTCCTATAGACCCGCGTTCTTCGCTCTCGCGGCCTCTAAGAGCCTAGTGAAACCCGCCCTTATATTATGACCAACTCGTTGTCATCACTGAATCTGGGAGGGATCATGGGGAGGATGGATCAGGAGGCGCTGGAGGTATGTGAGTCCGATGCTCGCGTCGAGCGCATGGACCGAGTCGCTGTATTGTTTGGTGAGATCACGGCCGCGACCCGGGAATTCTTGGCGGCCCTCGCGCAGTCGGATCGACACCGGGACTGGGCCAGCGAGGGCTTCGGGTCGTGTGCCGAGTGGCGGATCGGCATCACTCGCGGCACGGCGAACGAGAAGGTAAGGGCCGCTCAGGCGCTCGAGGATCTGCCGCTCTTTTCGGGAGCGATGGCCAGGGAAGAGCTTTCGTTCAGCAAGGTGCGCGCGATCACCCGTGCGGCGGTGCCCGAGAACGAGGCGGAGCTGCTCGCGTTCGCTCGTGCCGGGTCGGCCGCCAATCTGGAGCGGCTGGTTGGGGGGGGTGGAAGAAGCTGAGCCGGTCTGACGAGCAGCAGGTGGAACGGGTCAGGCACGGCAGGAGGTGCTTCTCCGTCTTCCCGGACGAAGACGGGATGTACGTCGTGAGGGGCCGGCTGGACCCGGAGGTGGGAGCGGCCGTGATGCGTGCGGTGGAGGCGGCGAGACGACGCTTGTTTACGGAGGCGATCACGGACAGCGGCGACGGGAGGCACGCCAGCGTGGAGAGGCACAGCGAAGCGGTACTAGGTCGTGCTCCACGTCGAAGCCGCGACGCTCTAGGAGGAGGGTGAGCCCGGCCTCTCCGAGCTCGAAGACGGCACCCGAGTTTCCGCGGAAACTGCCCGCAGACTGGTCTGCGACGCGAGCTGGGTCGCGGTCATTCACGACGCGGTGGGCTCAGCCCACGGCTCAGTGCTCGACGTGGGTCGGAAGACCCGCACGATCCCCCCGGCCCCTCGCTGAGCGCTCGATGCCAGAGACCGCGGCTGCCGCTTCCCAGGGTGTGGGCTCCGCTTCACGGACGCCCACCACATTGTGCACTGGGCGGATGGCGGAGATACCAAGTTCGCCAACACCGTATTGCTGTGCCGCCGTCATCATCGGAGCGTCCACGAGGGCGGCTACCAGGTCTGTAGCGATCGGGACGGGCAGGTCGTGTTCTTCACACCTAAGGGGAACGCACTGTTCGAGGCACCACCGATGCTGGAGTTACCGCCGGATCCGGTCGAGGCGCTGGTGCGTGGCAATCGCGAACGGGGCATCATGCCCGGTTTTTCGAGTGGAGCGCCAATGTGGAAGAGGGACCGCGACGTTCCGTGGGCGATCGAGGCAGCGGCCCTCGGGGCGCTCGATCCGTGGGACGAGCCGTCGGTCTACGCGGCGAGTGTCCGCGCTTCGTTCGTCCGCGAGTCGGCCGTCTACGGGTCCGTCAGCCGTAACTTTGCGGCCCACCCAGGGCCTTCCGCTTCAGTTTCCGCGGAAATCGCGGCAGTTTCTTCGTTTGGCTGACGCTACAAGCTGATGGTGGGATGTCTGGCGGCCACCGGGTCGCCCTGTCGTCCTTCCTAGATCGTGATCCAGTGCCCCAATCGCGTGCGGCCCAGTGATCCACGGACTCGATGAGCCACCCACCCTAGACTCGATGGGCTACATGCCCTTTATCCCACTGGACTGAACCAGTAGCTTCCCTCCGTCCGAGCCGATCTCGTCCTACCGTAGGGGAGGGGACCGGCGCTCTCGTTTCCGGACGCTGAGGAAGGTCTACGATGTCCGCCCCCATGATCAACGTGACCCTCCCGGACGGGACGGTCCTCGAAGTCCCCCCTGATTCCTCCATCGGTGACGTCGCTGCCGCGATCGGTCCCGGCCTGGCCAAGGCGGCGGTCGCGGGGCAGATCGACGGCGAGACCGTCGACCTCAGCACCCATCTGTCCGGTGACGCCGCCGTTCGCATTTTGACCGAGCGTGACGAGGACGCCTTAGCCGTGTTGAGACACTCCGCGGCGCACGTCCTCGCGACGGCCGTGCGCGAGCTCCGTCCCGGCGCCGGCATCGGATTCGGCCCCGCCATCGACGATGGCTTTTATTACGATTTCGATGTACCAGATCCATTTACGCCCGCTGACCTCGAAACGTTCGAGGCCAAAATGGCCGAAGTCGCCAAGGCCGATTACGGTTTCAAGCGGCGCGTCGTGAGCGTGGAAGAGGCCCGCGAACTCTTCGCCGACGATCCCCTGAAACTGGAGCGTCTGGAAGAATTTTCGGAGAACGAAATCATCACGGTCTATCAGGACGGACCGTTCCTCGATCTGTGCAGGGGCCCGCACGTCCGGTCTACCGGCAGCCTCAAGCACTTCAAGCTCCTTTCCGGTGCCGGAGCGTACTGGCGAGGCGACGAGAAGCGCCAGATGCTCCAGAGGATCTACGGGACCGCCTTCTTCAAGAAGGCCCATCTCACGGAGCACCTGGAGCGCCTCGAGGAGGCCAAGAAGCGGGACCACCGTGTCCTCGGGCGCGAGCTCGACCTCTTTTCGACCGACGCCAGAGTGGGTCCCGGCCTGATCCTGTGGCACCCCAAGGGCGCGATCATCCGGAGCGAGGTCGAGCAATTCGAGCAGGACCTCATCCTCCGGCACGGCTACGACGTCGTGTACACGCCGCACGTCATGAGCGAGCGCATCTTCGAGATCTCCGGGCACCTCGAGAACTTCAAGGAGAGGATGTTCGGCGCGTTCGAAATGGAGGGTGGCGCGTACCGACCGAAGCCCATGAACTGCCCCGGGCACATCGCCATCTACCAGTCTCAGCAGCGCTCATATCGCGATCTGCCGATCCGTATGGCCGAGTTCGGCACGTGTTACCGCTACGAGCGGAGCGGCGTGCTCCACGGAATGCTCCGTGTGCGCGGCTTCACGCAGGACGATGCCCACGTGTTCTGCACGCCGGATCAGGTCCCTGAGGAGATCGGGCGTCTGCTGGACCTGGTCGATGAGATCCTGAGCACCTTCGGCTATCCCTACTCGATCGAGTTGGCTACCAAGCCCGAGGAGAAGGCGCTGGGCACCGACGGGCAGTGGGGCTCGGCCGTCCAGATGCTGGCCGATACCCTGGAGTCACGGGGAGTGGAGTTCGAGTACGACGAGGGCGGGGGAGCCTTCTACGGGCCCAAGCTGGACTTCAAGCTCATCGACGCGATCGGACGGAAGTGGCAGGGCCCCACCGTTCAGCTCGACTTCAACCTGCCGGATCGTTTCGAGCTGGAGTACGTGGGCGAAGACAACGAGCGCCATCGCCCCGTCATGCTCCACCGCGTGCTAGTGGGGTCGATGGAGCGGTTCATCGGTGGGCTCATCGAACACTACGCTGGGGCGTTTCCGCTCTGGCTCGCGCCGGAGCAGGTGCGCGTGCTTCCCATCTCCGAACACTTCCAGGATTCCGCCTCAGACTTCGTGGAGCAGCTCAAGGCCGCCGGCATCCGCGCTGTTTTGGCCGACCGGGAGACGCTGTCCTACCGCATTCGTGATGCCGAGATGCACAAGGTGCCGTACATGGCGGTCATAGGGGAGCGTGAGGCGGAGGCCGGTACGGTGGCCGTTCGCAAGCGAGGGGTGGGGAAGAAGCAGGAGATCTTCGATCGAGCCGACTTCGTGGAGCAGGTGAAGGGCGAGATCGAGAGTCGCGCGCTGGAATAACGGCGCGGGGGCTCCTGACCGACCGTCTGGTAGGGGCCGGTGGATCGGGGGGGAGCGGGCCCCTGGACACCAGGGAGGAAGGAGCCCCCGCACCTCCGACCGAAGAATCGCACCTGGATCCGAAAGGCGCCTTGACGGATCCCGCCCCCCGGTCGATTTTCCTAGACCCCGAAGCACGGGGTCCCAGACAAGACGGAAGCGAGCCCGCGCAACTACGGCTCCACCTTTCGGTTCCAGGTCAGCAATCGGAAACCGCCGGGTTCCAAGGCAAGGAAAGCTTGCAGGCAGCACCTGTGGCCTCCATGCCCTTGTGACCCGGAGAGATCCGGGTTTTTTGTCGATAGATGCCATAAATCAGGAGGTAGCGCTGGGTGCAACTCGTAAAAGGAGAGGGCCATTAGCACCGAACGGATTCGCATAAATGAGCAGATACGGATTAGCCCGGTTCGTCTGATCGACGATGAAGGGGGGCAGGTCGGTATCGTCTCGATCGAGGAGGCCCGCGCCCTCGCCGCCGACCGCGGGCTGGATCTCGTGGAAGTGGCTCCTGAGGCTCGACCTCCGGTGGTCAAACTCTTGGACTACGGGAAGTACAAGTACGAGGCGCAGCGTGCGGCTCGGGAGGCGAAAAAGAAGCAACACCACGTTCAGGTCAAAGAGGTGAAGTTTCGCCCCGGGATCGAGGACCACGATTACGAGTTCAAGACCCGCCACGCTCGCAAGTTTCTGGAAGAGGGAAACAAGGTCAAGTTGACCATGATGTTTCGGGGAAGGCAGGTGACGCACCCCGAATTGGGACGGGACGTGCTCCTTCGCGTCACGGAGGATCTGAAGGACGTGAGCCAAGTCGAATCCCGCCCGAGCTTTGAGGGCCGGGTCATGTCGATGGTGATCGCGCCGCTGTAGTAGTCATCGCGCCCCTGAAGCTGGAGTAGTCATCGCGCCGCCAAAGTAGATGTAGACAAGGGTCCTTCGGGCCCCAGGAGTACGATTAGATATGCCGAAAATGAAAACCAACCGGGGCGCAGCGAAGCGTATGCGCCGAACGGCTAATGGAAAGATCAAGAGGATGCGGGCGAACAAGAGCCACATCCTCACCAAGAAATCCACGAAAAGAAAGCGCCGTTTGCGCTCGTCGACGTTGGTGAGCCCAGCGGACATGGGGCGCATGAAGCGACTCCTTCCAGGGTCTTAGGCGAAAGGAGAGACTCCGGTGCCAAGAACAACGTCATCGCCCGCTCGCAACAAGCGGAAGAAGAAGATTTTCAAGGCGGCCAAGGGATATTTCGGCGGCCGTAAGAATCTCTATCGAACAGCGAAGGACGCCGTTGAGAAGGGTTGGCAACACGCCTATCGGGACCGGAAGAATAAGAAGCGTACCTTCCGTCGCTTGTGGATCACGCGGATCAACGCCGCGGCCAGAGAAAACGAGTTGTCCTACTCTAGGTTCATGAACGGCCTCAAGCAGGCCGGCGTGGAGCTGGACCGTAAGGCCCTAGCCGACTTAGCAGTCCGTAGTCCGGAGGCCTTCAGCGCATTGGCGGACCGGGCCAAAGAGGGGCTCGGGGTCGGCTAACGGTCGGCGTCCAGCGGGGTTCATGAGCCACCAAAACTCCCTGATCCAAACACTCCAGGACTTGGAGACCGAGGCGCTGTCCGCCATTCGGGCGGCGGCTGATGGGGAGATGCTGGAGGCGTTGCGGGTGTCCTTCCTCGGCCGCAAAGAAGGCCGCATATCGGGGATC
The DNA here is from genome assembly GCA_963583605.1 of Gemmatimonadales bacterium UBA6960. GTDB lineage: Bacteria > Gemmatimonadota > Gemmatimonadetes > Longimicrobiales > Gaopeijiaceae > UBA822. The sequence continues at coordinate 1,394 of CAUZVZ010000045.1, read as the reverse complement.
CTCAGAGGTCTCGGCGAGCTTTCCGTGGATGAGCGGCCGCCAGTAGGCGCCGAAGCGAATCGGGTCAAGGAGGTGCTCCAGGAGGCCCTGAGAGCTCGTGAAGCTGAGGTGATCTCCTCCGGCGGACAGGCTGACGAGGCCGTCGCTGGGGCCGAGGATCTGACGCTTCCCGCTCGGCACTCATGGAAGGGGGGCGTCCATCCGGTCAATCGGGTCATCGACGATATCTGGAGCATCTTCCGGTCCATGGGATTCGTTCGAGCCCGCGGTCCGGAGGCGGACACTGAGTGGTACAACTTCCTGGCGTTGAACACCCCGCTCGACCATCCCGCGGCGGACGAGCAGGACACGCTCTACTTGAAGGACTCCCTATTGCTTCGCAGCCACACGTCGCCCGTGCAGGTGCGGACGATGGAGAAGCATGAGCCGCCCATCCGCATCCTCGCACCGGGTATGGTCTACCGGAGGGACAGCTACGACGCCACTCATACGCCGGCGTTCGCGCAGATTGAGGGGCTGGTCGTGGATGAGGGAATCACCTTCATCGACTTCAAGGCCACTCTGGCTGAGTTCGCCCGCCGCTTCTGGGGTTCGGGAACGAGGGTGCGTTTTCGGCCCTCGTTCTTTCCGTTCACGGAACCGAGCGCTGAGGTCGACGTGAAGCGGATGATCACCATGAAGGACGGGACGCGAGTCGAGTCGGACTGGATCGAGATCATGGGCGCGGGCATGGTGGACCCGAATGTGCTGGACAACGTCGGCTACGATTCGGAGCGTTACACGGGCTTCGCCTTTGGCATGGGCCCGGCCCGGATCGCGATGCTCAAGTACGGCGTGCCAGACCTCCGCATCTTCTTTCAGAACGACGTCCGCTTCCTTTCGCAGTTCACTGCGGGAAGTGCGCAGTGAACATTTCCTACGATTGGCTCAAATCCCTCGCGCCGGGTTTGAGCGAGAGCCCCGACGAGCTGGCGGAGCGCCTCGCGCTCCTGGGGGCGCCCGTCGAGGAGATCACCCCCGTGGCCGCCGGTCTCGAGGACCTGATCATCGGCAGAGTGAAGGTGGTGCGGGGCCATCCCAACGCGGATCGTCTGTCGTTGTGCGAGGTCGACAACGGCGAGGAAGTGGTCCAGGTCGTATGCGGTGCCCCGGTTATCGAAGAGGGAGGTTTTTACCCGTTTGCCCCGGTTGGTGTGACGCTCCCCGGTGGACTCCAGCTCAAGAGAGCCAAGATCCGAGGCGAGTATTCCAACGGGATGCTCTGTTCAGAGAAGGAGCTCGGGTTGGGCCGGGATGCGTCGGGCATCATGCTTCTGTCCGGAGACGTTTCGGCAGGTCAGTCACTCATCGAGGTGCTCGGCTTGGACGACGTCCGCATGGACGTGGAGGTCACC
>CAUZVZ010000044.1:0-19425 GCA_963583605.1 Gemmatimonadales bacterium UBA6960 | reverse complement strand
GTTGATCGGCCATGGGATCGAGGTCCACGTGTTCAATCACCGGAGCGTCGACGGCGTCCTGCGCATGATCCGGACATTGGGGGCCATGGTGGGCTGCGGCGAGAAGGGGGAGCAGCTCGCGATCCGGCTCGCCGCCAATCTCGACATGGTCCAGGAACGGGCCAGCGGATTCCCGTATCGGCCCCGCATCTACTTCGAGGAGTGGAGTGATCCGATGATTTCGGGCATCCGCTGGGTTTCGGAGCTCGTGGGCTACGCCGGCGGGGAGGATTGTTTTCCTGAGTTATCCAAGTCTTCGCTCGCGAACGGCCGGATCATCGAGGATCCGCAGGAGGTCGTACGCAGGGCACCGGATATCATCATCGGTTCGTGGTGCGGCCGTAAGTTTCGCCCTGAAAAGGTGATGGCGCGGCCGGGGTGGGAGAACGTCCCGGCGGTGCGTGATGGACACGTATACGAGATCAAGTCGTCGGTCATTCTTCAACCCGGCCCCGCGGCTCTAACGGAGGGCGTCTCGGAGATCCAGGAGATCATCGAGGGATGGACGAGCCGGGTTGGAGTTGAAGAAGGTTAGTCCATGGGGTCGGCCCGTGCCTCATTCCGTCCGACCGGGGTGGCCTTCCGGAAGCGTGAGCCGCTCCAGAATCTGAGCTGCTCTGCCCAGGAGGTGACGCTCCGAAGCCGGGAGTTTCAAAAGCATGTCGGAGAGCACCGCCACTCTCCTTCGCCGACCTTCTTGAAGGAGAGTGGTTCCCTTCTCGGTGGCTCGTATCCGATGTATGCGACCGTCGGCCGGATCCCGTTCCCGGGTGACAAGCCTCTCCCACTCCATCTCCTTGGCCATGCGGGATATCGTGGCGGGACTCACCTGCTCGGCCGCCGCGAGTTGAGTGACTGTGACCGGTCCACCGAAGACGGCCACTGAGAGAGCCGAAAGGTGGGGCGCGCTCAATCCCAAGGCGTCGTCCTGTGTGCGCAGTCGGCGGAGAAGATGAATCGCGGCGGAGTGGAGCGCGTCGGCGGTGTCGAGGTCCGTGCTGTGAAGGTCGGCAGTTTCCCCGGCACGAGAACCTACCCTCGATTTTTCGTTGAGGGTTTTCATTTTATTAAGCCAAACCGAATAGATGGCGCGGACCCGTCAACGGGAGAAGGGAACGATGGCAGAGGCAGGTGGCGACCAAAACGCAAATGGTGCGCGCGCGACCGGTGGCGGGGAGGAACTCCCGAACGCCGGACTGAGCGCGGTGGGACAGATTGCCGTCACGGTGGAAGGCGTCAAGCGGGCAACGGCGTTCTATCGCGACGTGCTGGGCGTTCCGTTCCTGTTCGATGCGCCCGGGCTCGCGTTCTTCGATCTCGGCGGCACGAGGCTGATGCTGAGCCGGCCGGAGGGCGTGAGTGCATCGGCGTCGATTCTGTACTTTCGGACCGCCGACATCGAGGCGTCCTACGAGACGCTCGTCAGCCACGGCGTGGACTTCGTTGAGACACCGCAGGTGGTACATCGCACCGACAACTACGAGTTGTCCATTGGTTCCTTCTACGACTCCGAAGGAAATGTCATGGCGCTCATGCACGAATCAGGCACCATATGACCAGACCCATACGGGTGACCCGAGCTAAACGGGGATCCTGATGAGACGGCTCGGCCTCCCCACCCGATTGCGCTCCTAGCGGGCTGCATCCTGGTCGGTGCCGTCTTGTCCTATGTGCTCCCAGCCGGCGAGTACAAGCGCCGTGAAGATCCGGTCACGGGCCGAAGCGTGGTGGTACCGGGGACCTGCCAGTTGGTGGAGTCGACACCGGTCGGATTCTTCGACGCGCTCGTGGCCATCCTGAGTGGAATAGCTGACCGCGCGGATGTGATCTTCCTCATCTTCCTCATCGGTGGGGCCTTCGCCGTGGTCGACGAAACCGGTGCCCTGCGTGCCGGGGTCGGGTGGCTGGTGGCACGCCTTCGGAGCCGGGAGGTCCTGATGATCCCGGTGGTCAGCGTGGCGTTCGCGATCGGAGGGGTGATCTCGAACATGCAGGAGGATATCATCGCGCTGATCCCGACGCTCCTCATCCTGACCTCACGCATGGGTTCGCCCCACCGACCGCGGTGTCGATGAGCGCCGGAGGGGCCATCGTGGGGTCGGCCTTCAGTCCCATCAACCCGTTTCAAGTTGGCATCGCCCAGAACCTGGCCGAGGTTCCGCTCTTCTCTGGCGGTCTCTTCCGGCTCGCGTCGCTGGCGCTCGCACTCAGGCTGTGGATTTTCGCGACCATGCGTCATGCCCGGCGAACGCGAATTGTACCTGAGGTCATCCAGAGCGACGATCGGGACGACGGAGCCGTTGGAGGCAACCACGGGGCGATCCTCGCGCTGGTCCTCGTTACCTTCGGCGCCCTGGTGTACGGGATTCTCCGGCTGGGTTGGGACTTCGATCAGATGTCGGCCCTCTTCTTCATAACGGGTGTTGTGGCCGAGGCGTACGTGAGGGGGTTTCAATCCATGACTTACGCCGCGCTGCTCGTCGGCTTCGCGGGGGGCATCTTCGCCGTCCTGGATCAGGGACGGATCGTGGACACGATCGTTCACGGACTGTTCACACCACTGACGGGTCTGCCCTTGGCCCTCTCCACCGTCGGGATGATGGGCTCACACGCGGTTGTCCACTTTCCGGGGCCGAGCGTGAGCGGTCAGGCCGTCTTGACGATGCCCATCTTGGTACCGCTCTCCGATCTACTGGGCCTCTCCAGACAGGTCACGGTCCTCGCTTACCAGTTCGGGGCCGGCCTATGCGATCTGATTACACCTACGAACGGCGCGCTGCTCGCGGTTCTGGCCGCCGGTAGCGTAGAGTATCAGGCGTGGTTGAAGTTCGTGCTCAAGTGGTATTTGGCCCTCATGGTGCTTGGGGTCGGCGTCACCTTCGTGGCGATCGCAATTGGGCTTCAGTGAGCGTTCGCCTTCGGATCGGCTCCCCGATCATCCACAGGCCAAAGCCAGGCCGCCCCACGGACACCACTCGAATCGCCGTGCACATTCGACAGAACCCGTGTGGCGAGGTGATCGGTAAATACGTGCGGAGGCAGGGCCGTCTGCACGTCCTCGGCTAGCGCAGGAAGGTTCGACATGCCCCCGCCCAGAACCACGACCTCCGGATCGAGCACGTTGATGACTGAGGCCAGCCCCCGAGCCAGCCGGTCCGTGTAGCGGCTGTATGTGGCCGTTGCATCGGCGTCGCCGCCCGCCGCCTTGGCCATGATCTCTCTTGTCGAGAGGCGCTGGCCGGTGACCGCCGTGTGGTCCCGCTCCATGCCGGGCCCCGACACGTATGTCTCGATGCAGCCCCTCCGTCCGCAGTAACAGTCCGGCCCAGGCCATTCACCCTCTTCCGGCCAGGGGAGGGAATTGTGGCCCCACTCTCCGCCGATCCCCTGGTGGCCCTCCACCACGCGCCCCCCCACCACAATGCCGGCGCCGACTCCGGTGCCGAGGATGACACCGAACACCACGTTCGCCCCCATGCCCGCACCGTCGGTGGCCTCGGAGAGCGCGAAGCAATTTGCATCGTTCATCACGCGGATGGGCCTCTGTATGATCGCTGCGAGGTCCACATCGAACGCGTGGCCGTTCAGCCAAGTCGAATTGGAGTTCTTCACGGCACGCGTCACGGGCGACAAGGTCCCCGGGATGCCCACGCCGACCGAGCCATGCCCCGAGTCGCCGATCGCCGCACTCGCTTCCTCCTCGAGGAACGATATGAGCCCCTCGATGGCTAGCAGCGTCTTCTGATAATCTTGCGGAGTCTCGATTCGCTTACGCGCGACCTCGGCTCTATCTCGGCTCAGTGCCAAGCCCTCGATCTTGGTGCCGCCCAGGTCGATTCCTATGCGGAAGGTTGCGCCATTCACGTGCCCTCACGGTCCGACGGTGCGCCCTCACCGTATGAAGACGCGTCGGCGTAGAAGCCGTCATCGCCCTGGGTTGCGGAGGGTTGCCGCGGAGGAAGGGACTCAGGCGGGCAGGCACCGGAAAGCGCCCCGCCCAATAGTTGCTCTGTGAAGTCCAGCCGCGCGTCCACCGAGTGGAGACGAGCGGCGAGGTCGGCCACGTCTGCCTTCATCGCCTCGATGTCTCGTCCGTCCACACTGTGTACCCGGCCTCGTCGCGGGGGGACATCCTTCCCACGACCCACTGGGAAAGAAGCATCCCGGCAGCCCCCAACGCACCGCCACTCACGAAGAGGGCGAGGGCCCCGATGATGATCTCCGGCTCCATACGAGCGTTACCCGGTTGCGAGAAGCCGGCTGCCGACACGGCCGGCGGGATTTCGGCGGAGAGGGGCGTGCCTTCCCCCTCCCCGGTCCCGACGAAGATTCCTCCGCGGTTCGCACGTTCCTACCCTGTACCGCAGCCGTGGGACGCTCGCCCCTGCGCAACGGTGCATTCCTCCCCCGAGCGCCACGACGATGCGCATGTAGGTGGCTCTTCAGTCCCTGAGCGTCGCCACCATCACCGCTTTGATGGTGTGCACCCGGTTCTCCGCTTGATCGAATACGACGGAGTGTTCAGACTCGAACACCTCGTCTGTCACTTCCATTCCATCCAGCCCGAACTTCTCGAAAATCTCTTCTCCGACCCGCGTCTTCCGGTCGTGGAATGCGGGCAGACAGTGTAGAAACTTGGCCGGCGGATCCCCGGTCTGGGCCATCACATCCGCGTTGACCTGATAGGGCCTCAGGAGGTCGATCCGCTCCGCCCACTTCGATTCGGGCTCACCCATCGACACCCACACGTCCGTGTGGACAAAGTCCACGCCGGAAACGCCTTCCTCCACGCTCTCAGTCAGCGTAAGCGTTCCCCCGGTGGATTGGATGATTTCCCTGCACCGTCCGACGAGGTCCGTCTCCGGCCAACACGCCTCGGGAGCCACCAGCCGGACATGCATGCCCATCTTGGCTCCCCCGACCATCAGTGAGTTGCCCATGTTGTTGCGGGCGTCACCTAGATAGCAGAACGAGACCCCCGAGAGTGGCGTCTGGCTGTGCTCCTCCATCGTGAGGAGGTCGGCCAACACCTGAGTCGGATGGAATTCGTCGGTCAAACCATTCCACACCGGCACACCCGCGAACGCATCCAACTCCTCGACGATCTCCTGTCCGAATCCCCGGTACTGGATGCCATCGTACATTCTACCCAGCACGCGGGCGGTGTCCTTGATCGATTCCTTGTGCCCGATCTGGGATCCGCTGCTCAGCCCCAGATACGTAACGCGGCCGCCTTGATCGAACGAGGCCACCTCGAACGAACATCGCGTCCGCGTGGACGTCTTCTCGAATATCAGGGCGATGTTCTTACCGGACAGACGCGGGCGCTCCCGGCCCTCGGCCTTCTCAGCCTTGAGCTCCGCCGCCAATTCCAGGAGGTACCTGATCTCCTCCGGTGTAAAGTCGTCGAGCTTGAGAAAGCTCCGCCGCCGCAGGTCCACCGTCATGTGCTATCTCCTGCGTCCGTCATGATGTCCTTCCGACTCCGTCCCCAGCAGATTCCATTCCTAGACCGGGTCTCTGAGCAGGGGGCACGTCATGCAGTGGCGGCCGCCCCGCCCCCGCCCCAACTCGGACCCGTCGATCGTGATCACCTCGATACCCGCCTTTCGCAGTTTCGTGTTCGTACTCATTCCTCGAGTACGCCACGACCACGCCAGGCTCGACGGCCAGGAGGTTGTTGCCGTCGTCCCACTGCTCACGTTGGGCGTGAAAGTCATCACCCCCTGTTCCTACCACCCTCAACTGCTTGATCTTCAAGGCATCCTTTAGCGCGTCGAGGAAGCTCGTCTCCGGAGTGATGTCCATCCCGCCCCCAGCCCCGTCCAAGGGACGAAGGCTGTAGGCCTTGATCCGGTCCACGACCTGCGGGTAGATGGTGACGGCGTCCACGTCCAGCATCGTGATTACGGTGTCGAGGTGCATATGCGCCCGGTCCTGGCCGATGTCACACGCGATCACGCGTTCCACGGCACCTGCCTCGAAGAGCTTGCTTGCGAAGAGCTCGACCATTCGTGCGGGCGTCCGCTCACTGATGCCCAGCAACACCGTGCCGTTACCGATCGGCATGACGTCTCCGCCCTCCAGGGATGCCCTTCCGAAATCCTCGATGGGTGCATCCCCACTCCTTTGCTCGTGGGAGTACCAGATCTGGAAATCCGCATCTGCGAACAAGGGATGATTTCTGTAGATGAGCTCCACGTTCGCGGTCTCCAGCCGTCTCACGGGGAAGTACATCGGATTGAGCGTCACTCCGTTGTAGATCCACGACGACGTCGTGCTGCTCCTGAGCCCTCCGCACCCCAAGCACGCCGTCGAAAAGCAGGTCCTGTACGTTCGTGGGCGTGAGACGTTCAAGGCTGAGATCCGGTCGGTGGACCAGAACCTTTCTCAGACGCCCGATCTCCGAGCCTACGTGGAAAGCCGGGGCTTGGTCGGCGTGGGGCGGGGTCAACGCTTCGGAGGCGGTCATGAGTACCGGGTGTCCCCCGTCAATTGATGGCGTACAGGCGACGGCGTGAAGATCCGCGCCTTTCTTAAAGGAAGATCGAAACTACATCAATTCTTCGCGAGGCGGCACCGTTTTCCTCGTCGGGGGCTTGGGGCGCAGCCCCTCCACCTAGCTCCCCCTTGATCGTCGCGACCGAGTCGGCGAGGTGGGTGGGTCTCTCGAGGTATCGGCGGACACCGAACTCCGTCGCCATCCGGGCGTGTTCCGGATCCATCGAGGCGGTGAACACGATAACGGGAATGTTCTTGAGCGCATCACGCCTTGAAATCCATCGGAGAACGCCGAAGCCGCTCCCATCCGGCAGAGAAAGATCCAGCACGATCAAGTCGGGGACCGGGTTGTTTCGGCCGTCATCCTCGTATGCAGACAACATTCCCCGCGGAGATGCCGGCGAGCCCCTTGGCCTCAGAGAGCCACTTGAACGCGGGCTCCGGTGAGGCCGCGGGAGATCACAGCCTCGATCAACCCGACGTGTTCGGGATCGTCCTCGATGACGAGGATAGTCGTATCTTCAAGCACTTTTTTTGCATGCCCACATCACATTAAGAGGGGGGCTCACTTTCCGTGAACGTGAGCGCACCATCCTCGTGCGGGGCTCTACGGATTCTTTAAATATACCGGTCAGTCCGGTGGGAGGTCTGGCTTTTTTTCGCGAAAAATGGTTCCGCAGAGGGGTTGGCCGTGGGGTGTTAAGGCTCGTCAGCGCTGATGGAAGTGAGCATGCTGCTGGCCCAAGCGATCTCATCTCCGTTGATCGTGTGTCCCATACCGGGGTAAATCCGCTCCTCGACCTCGCCGCCGAGACCGTCCAAGACGTGAGCGGATTCATGGACGCGGCCCACCGGGATGTGTGCGTCGACGTCGCTGCAGCCGAGGAAGACCGGTGTACCCTCCAAGGACCCAGAGTAGTCGCGCGACGTGCCGTCCGGCCCGATAAGCCCTCCCGAAAACGCGATCAGGGCCCCGTACCGGCGCGCATTTCGGACGGCGAACTCGAGAGCCAGGCACGCTCCCTGAGAGAAGCCCATGAGGACGATTCTCTTCTCCGGGATGACAGCGGCGACAGTGGTAATGGAAGCCTGGACCCGGTCGAGAGCCGACGAGAGCCAAGGCTCGTTCAATTCGATCTCGGTCAAAAAGTTGTGCGGGTACCACGAAAAGTCCTCTGCCTGCGGAGCGAGGAACGTCGTTCGTGGTGCTTGGAGTTCCGGCGCCAGGGCAAGAATACCCCGCGAGCTGTCGCCTCGGCCGTGGATCAGTACGACGGCACTCTCGGCCTCTTCAAGCGACGGACCGAACCGAACTTCCTCACTCCCTCCGTGAGGATCGTCTTTCACGAGCGTTCGTCGGGAAGGATGAGCACGGGAAGCCCTGCCTCGAGTTCTTCACGGCGGGCTTCGAACCATGGAGGGAGTTTGAGGATCCGCCCGAGTTCCGAAGGGGATTCGTCGACTCCAAACCCGGGCGTGTCGGTCGCGATCTCGAAGAGAACGCCGCCCGGCTCCCGAAAATAGATGGACCGGAAGTAGCAACGGTCCTTGACCTCTGTCACGGGGATACCCGCGGCGGCGATCGTCTCCCTCCATGACTGCTGTTCACCGTCGTCCCGGGCACGGAAGGCGACGTGGTGGACGCTCCCGCGTCCCATTCGTGCGCTTGCCTCTGATCCCGTGGACCGCAGATCCACGATCGAGCCGACGTCTTGCTCATTGCCTCTGAAACGAAGCCGTCCGTCATACTCGCCGACGTGCTCGAAGCCCATCACGTCCGTGAGCAGCCTGGCCGTCGGATCCGGGTCCACCACGTGGAGAAGCACGCCGTGGAAGGCGTGAATGGCAAACTCCGCGGGAACATCAGGATGAACGGGCCGGCCGGCCGGCGTCTCGCGCGTGGCGGGACCGGCCACGAGTTCGAAAACCAACCCATCGGAATCCTCACAGCGAAGTGACTCCTCATCGAACCGGACGGCCACCTCCCCCGGCGACCCGCCCGCTGCCCTGAGCCGGTCGGCCCAGAACTCGAGCGACCCGGGGGGCACCGAGAAGCCGGTCGCCTCGATGACGCCCGATCCGGAACCACCGCGGGCTGCGTGCTCCCAAGGGAAGAAAGTCATGGCGGTGCCCGGCGTCCCGGCCTGGTCACCGTAGTAAAGGTGGTGGGTCCCGGGATCTTCGAAATTCACCGTTTGCTTGACCGTACGGAGGCCGAGGAGGTCCGCGTAGAAATCCATGTTCTGCTGCGCTGACCCTGAGATGGCGGTGACGTGGTGGATTCCCGGAATGCGGATGTAGTCGGTCTGCGCCATGGGTTTCCACTGAAACAAGGAAGGCTTACCCTTCGTAAAGGCTGATACTACCAGCTTTTCGAGGAAGAACGAAATGATGAAATCGCTCGCTCCTGTCGCCCTCACGGGAATCGCCGGCGTCATCCTGTGGAAGATTCTGCAGATTCTCATGGCCCCGGTGATCGCCTGGATCATTGGGGTTCTGGCGATCGGGCTCAAGATTGGGCTCGTGGTGGCGGTGGCGTGCCTCGCGATCTATGGCGTACGACGAGTGATGCGGACTCGAGCTGAGAACCAGGCCGAGGCGTAGGTTCTTCCCCCGGAGTCTTTCCCTCCTCTGAAGTCTTTACCCCCCCCGGGGGGGCTCTTTACTCCCCCCGGAGTCTTCCTTCCGCCGGGTCTTTCCCCGGTATGCCCGAATTCGCTATATCCAACTGGCTGGAATTGATGCTCGGCCGGTACCCACGCAGGACGTATGTCCAGCGGACACAGGAGATTGAGATGATCCGGACACCCGCAAAAGTATTCATCGCCCTAGGGCTTCTTCTGTCCGTCGCAGCGCCCGTTCTGGGCCAGGCGCCGGTCCTACGGTCGGCAAACCATGACTATCGGGTCGTTACGGTGGCCGACGGTCTGATCAATCCCTGGTCCATCGCCTTCCTCCCTGAAGGCGATATTCTGATCACCGAACGTCCGGGGCGGCTCCGGCTCGTGCGACACGGCGTCCTGCGTATGGAGCCGATTGAGGGAGTGCCGGATGTCTTGGTCGAGGGGCAGGGTGGCCTCTTCGACGTGGTCCCTCATCCGGATTTCGAGTCGAACCGGTGGCTCTACTTGACTTACGCCAAGCCAATCGGTGACGGCACGGAGGCGACCACGGCGATTGCCCGCGGCCGGTTCGAGAATGACCGGCTCATGGATGTTGAAGACATCTTCGTGGCCCAGTCGCGGGGACGTCCTGGCCACTACGGAGCACGGATCGCGTTCGATGCCGATGGGTACCTTTTCGTAACGGTCGGAGACCGCCAGATACCCTCGACCGGAGACCTTGAGGCCCATCCGGCACAGGACATCTCGAACCATCACGGCACCGTCAATCGCCTCAATGACGACGGTAGCGTGCCCACCGACAATCCCTTCGTCGGCCAAAGCGGTGCTCTTCCTGAAATTTGGAGCCATGGGCACCGGAACCCTCAGGGCTTGGCCATCCACCCGGAGACGGGGGACGTCTGGTCCATAGAGCACGGACCGCAGGGTGGGGACGAGCTCAACCGAATTCTTCCTGGCCTGAACTACGGGTGGCCCGTGATCGGGTACGGCGTGAACTACGGTAGCGGCCTCGCGATCCACGAAGGGACGCTGCGGGACGGGATCGAATCCCCGACGAATTTCTGGGTGCCGTCGATCGCTACGTCCGGCCTGATGATCTATACCGGAGATCTTTTCCCGGCCTGGAAGGGCAACATTTTCGCCGGGGCCCTGGCCGGCCAGCAAGTCGCGCGCCTCACGATGGATGGGCCGCGAGTGGTCCGTGAGGAGACGTTACTCCAGGGCCTGGGCCGTGTGCGTGACATCCGACAGAGCCCGGAGGGATATATCTACGTCGCCATCGAAAGCCGCGACGGCACGCCCACCGCTGTGGTTCGGCTTGAGCCGGCAGGAGCGAGGTAGGCTACCCAAGCTTCTCCACGATCTGCGCTGCCGACGGGGCGCCGTCCGTTCGACAAGAGATCGCCGCGCCGCCGGGAGAGCCACCGGTGACGTCACGGCCGTCGATGAGCACAGTGGGCGACCCGTACGAACGTGGGTTTTTCGGGGTCGAGTCCACGAGAAGGTCCCACTCCGTCCATGTGATGTCGGCAGCTACCGACTTAAGAGCGGCACGGAGGTTGGAGCGGGCCAGGCCTACGTTTGGGCACCCGTCGAAGAAAATCAGTTCGATGCTATGCTCGCCGATCATGATGACCTCCTCTGTTCTTCCCCCTCAGCGTGACAGGATGTAGAAGAGGACGCCGACCGGAAAGAGCACCACGGCTCCGAGCGCGAGTGAGTGTGGGTGTTCGTGGCCACGCTTGTGAGCATCGTGTTAGACCCAGGCGCCAGATGCCGCCGCTCCAACCAGATAGGCGAAATAGAGTACAGCCGTACCCATATCCCTGATCAGTTCCGTGCTTGCTGGATCGCCTCATTGCGGTATTCGGCGCTCGCGAAGATCGCGACCTCGACCCGCCGGTTGGCCTCCTGACCCGATGAGGTCTCGTTCGACGCTACGGGCTCCATCTCGCCGAGGCCCCGGATGCGGATCTGTGCGCCAGGGATTCCCTGCGTGGCCAGATAGTCCGAAGCCGCAGCGGCCCGCCGTTCGGAGAGCGTCTGGTTGTAGGCATCAGCCCCGGAGTCATCGGTGTGTCCGGCTACGAGTAACTCATAGTCGTCCGAGTCTTCGGCCAGCACACGAGCCAAGTCGCTAAGATTCTTACGCGCCTGCGCCTGCAGGGAAGACGAGTCGAAGCCGAAGAGGATGCCGGAGTCGAAAGTCACGAGGATCCCCTCTCCTACACGCTCGATCGTGGCGTTGTCGAGTTCCTGCGCCAGCGTCTCTGCCCGGTCGTTCATCTGGCTCCCGATGATCGCCCCCGCAACCCCCCCGACCGCCGCGCCGATGATCGCGCCCTTCGCTGTCGAGCCCGCCGCGTTACCGACAACGGCGCCCACGGCGCCTCCAGCGCCTGCCCCGATCAGGGCTCCACGTTGCGTGTTGCTCAGGCCGGAGCATCCGGCACCTGCAAAAGCCAGGACCAAGGCAAGAGTGATCCCATCGCGCCGCACTCGGGTTCTCGTCTTTGAGCCCTCACTTCGCAGCAGAGTCGTCTTCATCGGTGGACCTCATCTGGCTGATGTCTGTTCAAGTAGGCGCGAGCACACGCCTCGTTCCGCTGGATCGAATATATCGCCGCTTCATGGTTGCGAGGGTGTAAATCTTTCTAGCGTGAGGCGTGATCCACGAGTAAGGTAGAGAGTGTCCCTCCGTTCGGAATTCCTCGCCTAGAATCCGTGAAGAAACACTAACCAAGAGCCCTCTCAGGGGTGACCCGAAGTCCATGACTTTCAAGCTGCGACATTTAACGGTCCTTGTTTTGGCCCTCTTCTTAGGGGGGACGGCGATGTACATGGACATCATCCCGTGGGTCAGAGTGTTGGTCGCCGGACTCCTCCTGTTCCCCATCATCTACGCGGCAGACGGATTGGGGATCGCCGCGATGCTGAACGTCCTACCCGACCGCAAGGTCCGCCATCGACGATTCGGCGTCCTCCGTTCTGAGGTCATGCAGCTTCTGGACGTGGTTCGGCGGCTCAACTGGCTCACGGTCGATCTGGAGCGACGGGTGCGCAATGAGGACGATGTGAAGGCCGAGATCGCTGTCGCGGAACGACGCCTCGATGATATTATTACTCAGATCCGTGGCGCGGCCGGTCAGTCTTCGCCCGACCAAGAAGCTTATGACGAGTGGGACGGAGGTGGGGACGGGAGCCCAGACGACCAAGTTGACGAAGAGGTGGAGGAGGCGAGGGCTTGAGTCTCAGGAATCGGTCCGTGCCGATTCACGTGCGCCGCGTAACCAGTATGCCCCTGAGTATGGTGGTGGGTGGAACGAGCAGAGTGATCACCCACTGATATCATACAGGCTGTCCGAGTGCTGGCTGGCCGCCGTTGATCACCCACGTGGTCAGCCTGAGCAGCGTCATGAATACGGAGAGGGCGGCCGCGTGTCTGAGCGGGGGAGCGGTCTGACACGGTTGCGGCGACATAGCCACCGACGATCGTGTACGGCACGCTGTAAGTCAGGTTGACGACCAAGAAGGCGGTCCTCAGTTCGGCACCAGGCCCCGCGGATCCCAACATGAGTTCTGCTGGGACCGCGGTGGTCAGTCCCACGAGCACGGCCACGACGAAGAACGCGCCTAGAACGGTGAGCACGCTTCGGATGATCGGAGTCATCAATCCTCCGTTCGGTCGGTAGCATAGGTCTGAGGGTCGGGAGCTTAGGCCAAGGATCCGATGAACGAAAGTGCCGATCAGCGGACACCATTGGACCTCGATCTCCTTCGGGCCTACCTTGGCGCTGCCGTTACCGGGTGCCATGCGACGGAACCCGGGACGGTGGCGCCGGGTTTCTTGCGCTGCACCCCACTGTACTCCTCAAGGGCCTTCAAGGGATGTGGAATGGCAGAACCGCTTGAAGACATCAAAGGCGTCCTGCTCGATTTGGACGGTACGATCTTCGTCGGTGACCGGCTGGTCCCCGGAGCGGCCGATGCCGTGGATGCGCTGCGACGCGGCGGCCTGCCGCTGAGGTTCGGCACCAACACGACCCGAATGTCGCGGACCGCGCTCGTGGGTCGCTTGAAAGAAATGGGACTCGAGTTGGAGCCAGGTGAGGTCTTCACCGCACCTCTCGCAGCGGCGTCTTGGCTTGAAAAGAAGGGGCTCTGGAACCTGTCTCTGTGCGTTCCCGAGGCCGCCCATGCCGACTTCGGGCATTTCAAGGTCAACGACACTTCTCCCCAGGCCGTCGTCGTCGGGGATCTCGGCGAAGCCTGGGACTTCACTCGGCTCAACGGCGCGTTCCGTCACATCATGGAGGGTGCGGAGTTCGTCGCGTTGCAACGCAACCGATATTGGGACACGGGTCAGGGATTGGCGTTGGACGCGGGCGCGTTCGTCACGGCTCTGGAGTACGCGACGGGAAGGGAGGCCACGCTGGCCGGCAAGCCCAGCGCAATGTTCTTTCAGGCGGCGGCAGAGTCCATGGGAGTGGAGTTGTTCGATTTGGCGGTGGTGGGAGACGATCCCGGGACGGACGTGGCGGGAGCGCAAGCTTGTGACGCAGCGGCGATCCTGGTGAAGACCGGCCGCTTCAAAGAGGGGACGCCCACCTCCAGTATGCCTCGCCCCGATCTCGTTTTGGATTCGGTGGCGACGCTTCCCGCAGCTCTCGGGGTCGGGTTCTGATGGGCGTCGGCGAGGGCTCATCAGAGGCGCTTGCGGGAGGGCAGGATCGGGAAGGGCCGTTCTACGAGAGTCTGATCTCCGACGAGGGGCTCTCCGACCAGACTTCGCCGGAGTGGCGCCAGATTCTGGGGCCCTATGGTGGCGCAGACCTTCGGCGTAGCCTGACCCAGATCCTGACGTCTGCGGCCCCGTTCTTCATTCTTTGGTACGCGGCCTACCGTGCCCTTTCGGTCGGTTATTGGCTCACGTTGATCCTGGCGGTGCCGACCGCCGGATTTGTAATGCGCCTCTTCATGATCCAACACGATTGCGGGCACGGATCATTCTTCAAGTCTCGGAAGGTCGCGGACCTCGTTGGTTTCTGGATCGGCGTGGTGACCCTTACGCCATACCGGTATTGGCGTAAGACGCATGCCTATCACCATGCTCACTCCGGCGACCTGGGTTTCCGGGGTCTCGGTGACGTCGACACGATCACCGTATCGGAATACCGCGAAAAGCCTTTTCTCGGGCGTCTCCGCTATCGCCTTTACCGAAACCCGTTCGTGCTTCTGAGCTTGGGCGGGTTATTCGTGTTCGCCTTCAAGCACCGCTTTCCCTGGGACATCCCGAGGCGATGGAAACGGGAGTGGGCCAGCGTTTGGAAGACGAATGCGGTGCTGTTGGTGATCGTGGTGCTCCTGGGCCTGACGATTGGCCTCAAGGCGGCTCTCCTGGTTCACCTTCCAGTGCTCGTGGTCACTGGGTCCGTCGGTGTGTGGCTCTTCTACGTACAACACCAGTTCGAAGATACGTATTGGCACGAACATACCGACTGGTCGTACTTCGACGCGGCCCTCCAGGGTAGTTCCCATCTGGTACTCCCCAAACCTCTCCAGTGGATCACCGCCAGCATCGGAATCCATCAGGTCCATCACCTCAGCGCTCGAATTCCGAACTACCGGCTCCAGCAGTGCCTAGATGAGAATCCCGAGCTCCAGCACGTGACGCGAATCACCGTCTGGGAGGGGATCAAGACGTTGCGGCTTTCCCTCTGGGACGAAGATTCCAGGCGCCTCGTCAGCTTCCGGGAGGCACGGCGTCTGGGCCTAGCCCAGCCCAGCCCAGCCCAGCCTACCCTAGCCTCGCAACATGGCTCAGACGATTCGATTCGCTGCTGAAACCGACGCCACACAGATTCTGGACATCTACGCGCCGATCGTCGCGAACACGGCTATTTCGTTCGAGGAGGTGCCGCCCACCAGACCGGAAATGGCGGGTCGGATCCGGAGCACCCTAGAGCGTACCCGTGGCTTGCTTGCGAAGAGGCCGGGTGCGTTCTGGGCTACGCGTATACGACCGAATTCCGGTCACGGTCCGCTTACCAGTGGTCCGTCGAGGTTACAGCGTACGTCCGGCCCGAAGCGCAGCGGAAGGGTGGCGGGAGTGCCCTCTACACGTCTTTGTTCGGGATTCTGCGTATCCAGGGATTTATCAACGCCCTCGCGGGCATCGCTTTGCCGAACGACTCGAGTGTGGCCCTTCACGAGCAGTTCGGCTTCAAGCCGGTGGGCGTACTCCAGGATGTCGGGTTCAAAGTTACGCAGTGGCACGACGTGGAGTGGTGGGCTCTGCGCTTCCAGCAGCCCAGGGACCCCGCCCGACGCCCCGAAGTCCCTCCGGGAGGTGTCGGCGGCGTTTGCGGCTCTTATGGCGTCTACCGTGTGAATCCCATCATCGCTACCGTTCATTCATGTCGATCAAGTCAACTATCAAGACCGTGGTTACGCTGGGCCAGGGGGTCACGCAGGGGCTGCCTGAGGCGGCGGCCGACCGGGATCCTATAGAACTGTTCGGTGAATGGTTCGAACAGGCCAAAGAGTCTGGCATCCTCCTTCCGGAGTCGGCTTCCCTCGCAACAGCCGATCGGGACGGCGTTCCTTCATCTCGCATGATCCTTCTCAAGAGCTTTGCCACGGACGGATTCGTAATCTACACGAACTATGGAAGCCGCAAGGCCAGGGAAATGGACGAGAATCCGAAGGCCGCCCTCCTGTTGCACTGGGTGGTGCTCGAACGCCAGGTCCGGGTGGAGGGTTCGGTCGAGCGCGTCAGTGCCGAAGAGTCTGCGGCGTACTTTCGCACTCGGACCCGGGGAAGCCAGATTGGTGCATGGGCGTCCCGGCAGAGTGAGGAACTGGAGGGCCGTTCCGTGCTAACCAGTCAAGAAGAGGAAATCGAGCAGCGCTTCAAAGGCCAAGACGTGCCGTTCCCTCCGTTTTGGGGAGGATACCGCCTCATCCCTGAGCGCATCGAATTCTGGCAAGGACGCTTGAACCGGCTGCACGATCGGCTTCTGTTCTCGAGGACCGATGGAGGCTGGACCGCGAGCCGCCTTTATCCCTGAGGTGGGGTTACCCACATCTCGATTCGCGTAACGAACGAGTCCGGTTCTTCCTCGAATAGTCTAGCGCTCATGGTCGCCGCCTGCGATTGCAGCGCCTGCTTCAATCCGTCGATATGGGCAGTCAACGCCGCACGCTCGATCTACTCAAAGCGTCGGCAGAAGCCACCTGCGCTGAGAGCGTGGCCAGGTCGTTTCTATCGCCGAGGAGATCGGTGAGATGGTGGAGATCCCTCACCAGCCAGCCGAATTTCGGGTGGCCCGTGTCCAGGAACTCGACTTGATAACGCAGATCCTTGACCCGTTTCCGGAGCTTGTGGGATCGTTCGTCCACCGGCCCCTCACCGACCGTCGGATCGGATCGCGCTCGCACGGACGCGTACGAGGCACCGAGACCCGACCGTAGTAACTCCATACCGCTCGAGGCCATCGGCTCGTGCCCGGCCGTGACGTCGGGTGCGTTGGGCTCGCCGACTTCCACCGCGGCCGACCCAAGTAGTCCATCGGCCGTGCGGAGTGGCCCATCCGGTGAGCCCGATTCGGTGAACCGCTGCCCCCGCTCCTCTTCCAAAGACTCGAGCAGGGATAAGGGACGACGTTCGTTTTAGCGAACTCAGAACTCTCGCGGATGTCTTTGGCGGTCAGGACCAGTACGTCCGCGTCCCGGAGCACCGCGCGAGCCCGACCCGCATCGCGTAACGTGCCGTCTATGGGCGAGTTCGTTGGCCACGGATAGGCCCCAGCCTCAGGAGTGCTCGCGCACGTTTGATGGGCCGGCGTGCTTCGTGTACCGACGCCGCCGGATCTGTCCCCGAGTCCAAGACCTCCCTCGCACGCGCGAGTTGGGCGGAGATCGCACGCGACAGTACGTCGCGGGTGTCCTCGCTACTCTCAGCGCTCCAGTTCATTCCGATGGAATCATGGTGGTGGTCATGGCCATGGTCGAGACCCTTCTTGAACAGCCCACTATCATATTACACTAGCCCACCGCGAGTTGCGGGGATGACACGGGGAGAAGGTAATGGCTAAAGGACTGTGGGTCGGCATGGCGCTCGGCGTCTTCGCGCTCGGAGCGGCGCGCTTCGTGGGCGTTCATCCCCCGGCGGCAACCCACTTTCATGCCGACTGGGCCATTTTCGTCGATGGCGAGCGCTTGGATCTCTCCGACCAGCGGTACATGGAAGAGGTTGCGAGTTGCTACACGGTCGATGGTGAGGTGACGCCCCAATCGCGTGCGCACATGCACGAGGGCAACCACGACGTGGTCCACGTCCACCATCTCGGGGCGACCTGGGGGCATCTTGCCGGCAACCTCGGGATTGGACTCGGCGAGGGATACCTGATCCTGGATGACGGCACCCTAATTTTCGACGGGGAGGACGGTCGCTTTACGTACATCCTGAATGGCGGGGCGCTCACCTCAGCACATAATGAGCTGATCGCGTCTGAGGATCGCCTCCTGATCAGCTACGGTTCCGAGTCATTGAGTGAGTTGGCGGAAGGCCAGTTCGGTCAGGTCGCGACGACTGCCGGTGAGTACAACATGCGCGAAGACCCCGCCACGTGCTCAGGCTCTAGTGAGCCACTCGGAGTATGGGAGCGGCTCAAATTGGCCTTCTGGGGCTGACCTAGAAGGCTGTCGAAGAAGTACAGTGGATCGAGGGCCGCTTTGGCGGTTGTGACCGTTCTTTCCCACCGGTTGAGTGGGTAGTGGCGACGCCAACGCCACCAACGCGGCGGACACCCTGACACGCCGGCAGAAGAACGAGATCATCTCGACGCTTCCGATTCCGGGAGCGAGGAGGGGTGTGGGCGGCGCCCTCAACGCCAGCGATGCAGCCGCGGCGCGCGCCCGAGCCTACGATTCTATCGCGGCACCGCGCTAGGGGGGCACGCAGGCAGGGTAGGCAGGCTCCTCAGGGCTCCGCGAGAAGCCCTACCCGGAGGGCGAAACGGACCAGCTCTGAGCGGTGGGTCAGGCCCAGCTTCTCCATGATCCGGGCACTCTTTGCTCTTTCGAGCTCAACGAGAGCACTCGTTGTCAGTGGCTCAATTTCCAAACGTATGCCGCCACCGCCCTGACCTGTGCCTCAGTGATGCCCGATCCACCCCTCGCAGGCATGATGGCGCCTAAGGGGTTCGTGGCCTCGGCAGCCGTGACTCCTTCCAAGATCTGAGCGACGAGCTGCTCGTACTCGCCGTCGCCGATAAGCCACTCAGGGTCGGTGAGATCCGGTCCGACGCCCCCGGTGGCATCGGGTCCATGACACGCCGCACAGATGCCGGCGCCCGCGTAAACCTGTTGGCCCTCTTGGACCATCGCATCCGTAATACCCGCAGGCAGAGCAATACCCGCAGACTCAACAGCATCCGCAGACTCAACAACACTCGCCGACTCGATCATACCCTCAGACGGAGATGGGGGTTGAGCGCAAGCTGAGAATGCCAGAAAGAGTCCGGCAAACGCGAAAGAAGTACGCTTCATGTGAATCCTCTAATAAAATCTGTAGGCGGCATCATCTGTAGGCGGTGTACCTAGTCAAACCTAGACCCTCTGGGCGCCCACCACCAATCATTTTCCGTTAGAAACTAAGCGCAGGTGGGCCCAGCCCCAAGACCTCCGCAAGACGTGTACCCCGACTCTGTGACAAAACAGAACTGTACGGTGTCCGGGGTTCGGTTGTTACTGTTGAAGCAGTCGGTAGCGTTCCGGCGGCTCAGAGAGCAACGGGGCGGATAAAGATGTCCTCTTCGGCCCAATGCGGGGCGAGTTCAACAACCGAGAGTTCCCTTATGCGAGAGTTTCTGTTCTGAGAGAGAGTGCGCATCTCCGTATCGCCTGCGGCACGTCTTCTGCTTTCGACCTTTGGCCTTCTCGCCCTCGAACTAGCGTTCATCCGCTGGCTCCGCTTCTCCGGGGGAGTCGCGGGCCGGTGCCGGATGTGGAGGCGTCACCCGTCTCGTAGCAGGACACCGCGCCAGAAGGCTGCCACCACCGGAACGAACTATCTTCTCGAACCGGTGTCCCAACCAAGTGACATGGACTGTCCACGTACGGAGCCGTAGTGCGGTCGACGGATGGGGAATCTTGGCCGAAAACGTCCCTTCTGAATCCGGCATGCCTCTTGCGCTAATCGCAGCCGTGGCTAGTGTCGAACCTGGTAATGAATCTGGGAGGGGCCTCTTGATCGGTC
>CAUZVZ010000043.1:0-19546 GCA_963583605.1 Gemmatimonadales bacterium UBA6960 | reverse complement strand
GCCCAGATCGTTGGAGGCCTTCTACTCGTGGTGGGGACCCTCCCCCCAGGGACGGCACGGCCCGTCGCTGGCCAAGGCGTCACTGTGGATGAGTACGAGCCGCGCAACACTCTGGTCGTTCCTGAGCACATCGTAACCGGCGCCCGTTTTCCCTTCGTGGACGTTCACGGTCACCAGAACGGGACCCGCATGTCGTCCGCCGACGTCGACCGGCTGATCGGGGAGATGGACGATCTCAACATGGCGGTCATGGTGAACCTCTCAGGCGGAAGCGGGGCGAACCTTGCTACTGGGCTCGAAAACATGACGCGCGACTACCCGGGGCGGTTCGTCTTCTTCGCCAACGTCGACTTCCGAGGTGTGGGCGAGCCGGGATGGGGCGAGCGCGCCGCGGCCCAGCTCGAAGCGGATGTCGCCGCGGGGGCCGCCGGTCTGAAGATTTTCAAAGGTCTGGGGCTGAGCAACCTCGACACCCATGGAAATCGGATCCCGGTGGACGATTCCCGTCTCGACCCGGTGTGGGCGAAAGCCGGCGAGCTGGGGATCACGGTGTTGATCCACTCAGCCGACCCCGCGGAGTTCTGGCAGCCCTACGACCGCTTCAATGAGCGCTGGCTCGAGTTGACGCTTCGACCACGGCGGATACAGCCTCCAGGCAGGAGCGCGCCTTTCGAGCAGATCATCGGGGAGCAGCACAACCTCTTCCGGAGGCATCCGAACACGAAGTTCATCTCCGCCCATCTGGGATGGCTGGGGCACGATCTGGCCCGGCTCGGGACGCTCTTGGACGAGATGCCCAACATGTACGTGGGCCTCGGCGCGGTCATCTACGAACTGGGAAGACAGCCCCGATTCGCGAGGGAATGGCTCATCGAATACCGGGACCGGGTCCTGATGGGAAAGGACTCCTACGACCAGGAGGAGTACCACACCTACTTCCGCGTCTTCGAAACCTCTGACGACTATTTCGACTACTACCGCAGATACCACGCGTTCTGGCAGATGTACGGTTTGGACCTCCCGGACGAGGTGCTCCGGAAGATCTATTACGAAAATGCCCTCGACCTAGTGCCCACCATTGACCAGTCTCTTTTCCTTGATTGAGTCAAGTGATGATGGTGAGGCCGGTGGCCATGGCGAGGCAGCTGTTCATCGCACGGGAGCAGATGTGAGCCGCGAGCGGATCCCGACCATGATTGTGGCTCGATTCCACTATCGGCACGAAGCGGAGATCGCTCACGGGTACCTCAAGAGCGCGGGCGTCGACGCAGCTCTGCTCATCGATGATGCCGGCGGCATGGACGTGGGCTTGGCGTTCGTCAATCCTGGGCGGCTCGTGGTTCGAGCCGAAGACGAAACACGTGCTCGGAGCATCCTGGTGGACGCGGGGGTACTGGAGGAGGGGTAAGCCTTCCCTCGGCAACTCAGGGTTCCCTGATCAGGAGTGCCCGAGAGTGACATCGAAGTCCGACGGCTAGAAGAAGGTCTGCCAGGAAACCACGATGGTGCGGTCGGCCGAAAGCTGAGGGCCGGTCAGGTCCTGGTGGACCTGACCCCGACTACTCCACCGCCTGTTCGTACGCATCCGGGCCACCGACCACCGGCAACTTGATGGACGTCCCCGCCAGCTCCACCGTGAGTTCCGTGCCCGGGTCGGGCCACAACGTAAACTCCTGATCGCTCGAGAAGATCATGAGGCCGATCCTCTGTCCGGCTGGGATCACCTGATCGTCGGGCTGCAGATCGAACTCCAGGTCGACGAACTCGCCCGGCACGAGCGGTGCGCTTTCACGCAGTGAGTTACGGTTTTGCGGATCAGCCCACCCGCGTGTGATGATGTTGTCCGTGAGGGCTCCCCCAGTCGTGATCGGCAAGGAGACGAGCCACACCGAAAGGTTGGCGGCCTCCCGGTCCGCCGCGACTCGGATCCTGACCGACGCCACGCCCGACAAGTGGAGGTCCTCGGTCAACTCAGACGTCCCGTAGAGTAAGCGGTTGTTGGACCGCGTCAGAGAGGCGAGGGCGGTGCCGTTGACCGATACGTCGTCCACGAACCGTTCGCTGCCCTGCTCACTCAGCTGGTCGGTGTTCAATCCACCGACGCCGTTCCCGCCGGCTTCCACGTACAGCCTCACACCGACGGCCTCCGGGTGTGGGTAGTCGGGGTAGGGGGTCGGGTCCATGGGGGCGTCGCCCTCCCGTACGATCCAAGCTCGTGGATCCCGCTCGACTCCGTTGTCCACCTCATAGAGGTAACGGGTGAACCAGCGGTTCATGAGCTCGAGCGGCGGGGCGCCTCCGTGCTCTGCCTGGTGGTAGTAGATCTGAACCGGTACGCCGCGCTGCTTGAGCGCCTGCGAGATTCTGAAACTGTGCTCAGGCATCACGTTCCAGTCGTTGAACCCGTGTGCCATGAGCGTGGCCGCCTTGATCCCGTCGATATTGTTCAGGTAATCACGGCCCTCCCAAAAATCGTTGTAATCGCCGGTCTTCCGATCTTGGCCGGCGTTCAATGTCTCTCCACGCACGAAGTCATTGCACCACTCCCGTCGTTCAGCGAAGCCGCTGTTGATGTAGTCGTAGAGCACGTCCACGTCCTCACCGCGGTAGCCACCGGGAGATCGCACCAGGCCGTTGGAGCGGTAGTAGTGGTACCAGGACGTGGTGGGCGCGATCGGGATGATGGCCTCGAGTCCGTCCACGCCGGTCGTCGCAGCGGCGACGAGGAGCGTGCCGTCGTAGGAGGCTCCCGTCATTCCGACCCTCCCGGTCGACCACTCCGCTGTCACCAGCTCGTTCCCGTCCACGGACGTGAAACCCCGAACGCGACCGTTCAGCCAATCGATGACGGCTTTCGGCGCGAGCGACTCGTTTTCGCCTCCAATCGTCGGGCAGCCTTGCGACTGTCCGGTTCCGGGTGACTGCGAGTGCACCACCGCGAACCCCCTGGGCACCCACGTGCGCACGAGCGAGTTCGAGATGATCGGCTCCTCCGGCCGGTGTGCGATGTCGGGCATCGGTGTGCGCCTCGGAGGGTCGGCGCCCACTTGTTGTCGAACGTTCCAGAAGTAGCTGAGGTCGAGAGTGCCCGTGCCTGAGTAGTACGGGCTGCTCTCATAGATCACGGGAACCCGAAGCCCCTCCGTGTTGGTTTGCGAGGGACGGGTCACGTCCACATGGACGCGGTCCAGCTCTCCGTCTCCGTCCGAGTCGAACTCAGTCTCCACCCACAAATCGTGACGGATCCACGTGGACGCATCTGCGAAGTCAGCGACGACCTGGGCCTGGCCGTTCTCGAACACGGGGTGGGCTTGGGCTTGGGCCGCGGGTGCTGCTATGCAGAAGAACGGCGTAGCGAGCGTAGTCGAGATCGAGAGATGTCGGGCCGAAATCATGTGGTTGTCCAGTCGAGGGTCCGTTGAGGATTGGCAAGCTCACGGGGCGCTCGCGGGCACGCAACCTCAGCACTTCAGGATCTTTCCGACGACGCGGCACCACTCCCAGAGCTTCTGGTGACGTTCGGTATCGAGCAGCTCGTTGATATCCGCTTCCTTGCTGGCTAGCCAGATCCCGCCGTCCTTCGAGCGAGGTCCGACCAGCTGAAACTGATTGGCATACGGGGCGAAGGCACGATGATAGAAGACGCGGTTTGCGTCGTGCAGGAGAACGACCCCAGCGGGCCGGAGCAGATCGAACGCCTCCTTGATGCAGGGCACACGTGCTCGGCCGTCGACCAGGATGAAGTCGTAGGGTCCGAATCTTCGAGGAAACTCTACGTAGTCGCTGAGGTCTTGGCGCCCACCGTCCTCGTTCTCGTCGGTCCAGGGAAACCGGTTGGGAGCAACGTGGTAGACTTGAACGTTCGGTGTCGACTGCGAGTTCCGAATCTCTCGTGCCCATTCTCCGTCGTGTTCAATCGCAATCCATGACGCGCCCGCCTGCACCATGGGAGGGGAATAAAGTGTGCTGCGTCCGGCGCCCCATTCCAGGCACGACCTCGGCCGTAGGCTCCCTAGTAGCTCGCGGATGACGTCGATCTCCCGGTAGCGCATCCGGGGTCTATTCCAGGGCTTGAAACGCTTTCCGAAGAGCTTGTCGCGCTGCTCCCGGACGATGAGCGACGCGAGCTTCCAGAGGACGCACAATGGGCTCTAGCATGGCCCAGGCCTCACCCCGCTGCCATATCCTTTTTCATTTGGTTCCAGGCCTGGCGGGCCTCTTCGACCGACCCCTCATCTTCAATCGTCGTGATGTCACCCGGGTCCCGGTCGAGAACGACCGCTTTCAGTACCCGACGCATGATCTTACCGCTGCGGGTCTTGGGCAGCATCGAAACGAAGTTCAGTTCGCCGATGACGGCAATCGGTCCGAGCTCGTGCCGGATCGTGTCTACCAGGGCCCGGCGAAGCTCATCGGATGGGATCTCATCGTTCTTGAGCTGTACGAACGCTGCGATCACCTCACCGCGTGTCTCGTCCGGTCGTCCGACCACACCGCACTCAGCCACCGCTGGATGCTTCAGACAGGCGCTTTCCACCTCGATCGTTCCCATGCGGTGCGCAGCGATCTTGATGACCTCGTCGGCACGTCCTCCGAACCAGAGATAGCCGTCTTCGTCGACCCGCGCCGAGTCGCCGCTGTAGTACATACCGGGAATCTTCTCCCAGTAGTCATGGCCGTACCGCTCCGGTTCGCCCCACAGCGCGGCGGTCAGTCCCGGAAACGGTCGGGTCAACACCATGATACCTTGTTCACCGACGTCACAAGGTGTGCCGTCTGTCCGGACGACGGCCGATTCGATGCCCGGTAGCGGGATGGTGGCCGACCCGGGCTTGATCGGGAGCATGCCGAGTCCGTATGGGTTGCCGAACACCGGTCCGCTGGTTTCCGTCTGCCACATGTGGTCGATGACCGGTACTTTCCCCTTGAAGATCGTATTCTGCAGCCAGTCCCAGGCCGGCGGGTTGAGCACCTCACCGGCTGAGACCACGCGCTCGAGCCGTGAGTGGTCGACGCTAGCGAGCGGGCCATCGCCGTATCGCATGAGGGCACGAATCGCGGTCGGAGAAGTGAAGATACCGGTGGCCCCCAGCTCCTCCACGACCGCACGCCAATTGGCCTCCGGCTGCGGATAGTCGAGTGCACCCTCGAAGACGACGGTCGTGCAGCCAATCAACAGCGGGCCGTACACCATGTAGCTGTGTCCCACGATCCAGCCGATATCGGACGTCGCCCACCACACGTCGGTCGGCTTCAACCCGAAGCACCAGCGTCCCATGGAAACGACGTGCACCTGGTATCCGCCATGCGTGTGGATCACCAGCTTTGGCTTGGCGGTCGTGCCGGATGTCGCAAGGATGAAAGCAGGCTCGTTTGCTTCCATCGACACCCAATCGTCCGACCGCCCATCCGCACCGGTGAGGAAGGCGTCCCACGTGATGTCGCGGCCAGTCTTCATCCACGACTCATCGCCGGACCGCCGCAACACGACCACGTGCTCGACGGCGTCCCCGACCGACTCCAAAGCTTCGTCGAGGAGAGGCTTGAGCGGGAGCTCCTTGCCTTTGCGGTAGGTGACATCGGCAGTGAAGACGACCCGGGAGCCGCTGGCGGAGATCCGATCCGCGAGCGCCTGCGCGCCAAACCCTGCGAAGATGACTGAGTGAATCGCTCCGATCCTCGTGCATGCCAGCATGAGGACGACCGCCTCGGGGCACGTCGGCATCGAGAGTGTCACGCGATCACCTTTCTCCAGGCCCAGGCCGCGTAGAGCGGCAGACAGCCGCTTCACCTCGTCCAAGAGTTGGGCGTAGGTCAACACGACCCTGTCGCCGCGCTCGCTGAGATACACCAGGGCGGTGCGGGCACCGTTCCCCTCCGCGACGTGATGGTCTACTGCGTTATAGGCGAGGTTGGTCTGGGCGCCGACGAACCAACGAAACGTAGGGAGGTCGGCTTCGTAGACACGGTCCCAGGTCCGGAACCACGGAAGCTCCTGGGCGGCCCGCTCCCAGAAACCCTCGGGATCCCGGAGTCCGTCCTCGATCCATCTCGTGACAGTCGGTGACGCGTGGTTCACCTGGCCCTCCCAGTCCAGTAGACGATGACCGCAAGGTCCGGCCTTGGATCCGGCATTGCAAGCGCGATACTTGACGGCCAGAATGCTTCTGTGCAGGCACCCGAGGGCGCCAGTCCTACGGTCGTGGTCGAAATGGCGCCCCCGACGGTAAGGCGAAGCCCGACGACGATGGAGGTCCACCATGCTCCACGACACGAGAACTAGAGTTCCGCGCAGTCGGTCTGGTATGTCGATTCCCGGCGCATCCACCATGGGCGCATTCACCATGGTGGTCGTAACGTTGGCGAGCGTCGGATGCTTGGAACCGGTCGAATCCATGCCGCAGGACAGCCCGACGACAATGGCAGGAGTCGGTTCTGGTGCGATGTCTGGCGATGTCCAGGACGCGTTTCTGCAGTGGCCGTTGCCGCCGGGAGCGGAGGAGTACGCCGACATCGATGGACGGCATCTCCTCGAGTATGTCGTGGAGCAGGCGGAGATCTCGCGTCGCTACCGGGACCAGGGGCATCCGAAGTACTGGGGCCGGATCATCGGCACCTCAGGCGATGCCGAAAGCGCGGAATGGCTGGCGGCCAAGTTCGACGAGATCGGTCTTTCGGACGTGCACATCCAACCGTTCGACCTACAGCCTCAGTGGATGCCCCAATCTTGGGAAGTCACCGTCACGGCCGGCGGAACCACCATGGAGGTGGGGTCTTCGCAGCCGGTCTACCGCGCAACCGGAACGCCGCCTGAGGGACTGGAGCTCGAGGCGGTCTACGTCGGCTTGGGCAGCGAGGCCGATTTCGTCGGGCGTGACGTCGAGGGGAAGGCGGTGTTCTCGCATAGCATGTTCGGGGTGATGGATGAGGGTGCGCTACCACGGGCAGACGCCAAAGGGGCGGCTGCCATCTTCGATGTGCACATGTTGCCAGGGAACATGCGGTACCAGGCGTATCCGAAGAACACCGGCGTCCCGACCTTTACCGTGGGTGGCGAGGATGGGATCGCCGTGCGCGATCTCATCGCGGCGGCGCCGCCGGGTCAGCCGCCGCAGGTGCACGTCCGCATGGACGTCGAGATGGTCCCGGACTTACAGACCGCGATCGTCTGGGGCACGCTGCCGGGCGCGACGGACGAGACGATCTACATCATGGCGCATCGTGACGGGTGGTTCGATGCATCCGGCGACAACGCGTCGGGCGTGGCCTCCGTCATCGGTTTGGCCGAGCACTATGCGAGCATCCCGCAGGCTGAGCGGCGGCGGACCATCATCTTTCTCGGGATCGATGGGCACCACAACTCGGGCGACGGATCGGCGGCGGGTGGCCGGTGGCTGGCCGACAACCGTGCGGAGCTGTTCGCCAAGACTGCCCTGGTGATCAACGCCGAGCACCCGTCGACGGTGCAGACCAGCTCCAGGCCTCGCTATCTCCGCCGCGACGAGATCATTTGGGCCAACTCCTACACGGCGCAGCAATGGTATGCGGGCGGTCCCTCGAGACCGGAGCTACAGGAGATCGCGGTCAACGCGTTCAGGGAGTTTGGCGTCAGCTTCTACCTCGACCCGAACCCCAGACCACCCGCAGGCGACCTCACTCGTGTATTTCGGTTCGTGCCCGGCGTGGCAACGAGTGACTTCTATCACTACTTCCACACCGACCTGGAGACCCCGGAGACCGTGCCCTGGACCGGACTTGAGGCCTCGACCCGGGCTTACGCGCGGATCATCGATGAGGTGAACAAGCTCGCCTTGAGTATCCTGCAACGGCCTGAGGAACCGACGCCCTGATCGGCTGGGCAGGCAAACCATGAAAGCCGCCGAGCTTCTCGTGCGCTGCCTCGAAAACGAGAACGTCGACTACATCTTCGGCATCCCAGGCGAAGAGAACGTCGACGTGATGGACGTCCTGCTCGACAGCAAGATTCGTTTCATCACCACGCGGCATGAGCAGGGTGCGGCCTTCATGGCCGACGTGTACGGACGACTTACGGGTAGAGCGGGCGTTTGCTTGTCGACCCTCGGTCCCGGCGCCACGAATCTGGTGACGGGTGTGGCGGACGCGAACATGGACCGGGCGCCGGTGGTGGCCATCGCGGGCCAGGCGGCCACGACGCGGATGCACAAGGAGAGCCACCAGCACCTCGATCTGGTCAGCCTCTTCGCACCCATCACCAAGTACAGCACCCAGATCCGGGAACCGGAGATCATTCCTGAGGTGGTGCGCAAGGCGTTCAAGCAAGCGCAAGCGGAAAAACCCGGCGTCAGCTTCATCGACTTTCCCGAAAACATTGCCGGTGTCGATGTCGAGGGTAAGGAGCCACTGACGGTGCAGGCGGCCGCGACCCCGGAGCCGCCCGGCGGCAAGGTCGGACAGGCCGCCGAGATCATCTCGAGGGCCAAGCATCCGATCATCATGGCAGGGAACGGAGTCATCCGCTCCCGAGCCACGGGTCAACTTCAGGCGTTCGCAGAGAAGCTCCAGATTCCGGTGGCGACCACGTTCATGGCCAAGGGCGCGATACCGTTTTCGCACCCGCTGAGCCTGGGCACCGTGGGCTTACAGGCGCATGACTACGTCGATTGCGGGTTCGACCGGGCCGATGTGATCATCTGTGTGGGCTACGACATGATCGAGTACCATCCCTACCTGTGGCACCCCGAAAAGCACGCCCAGCTCCTGCACATCGACGAAACGCCAGCCGAAGTGGATGAGCACTACATGCTGGCCGCCGGTGTCATTGGCGACGCAGGTGAGTCTCTGCGGCGGATCGGGGAGCTCGCGCAGCCTCAGCATGAGCCGAAGCTGGGCACGCTGCGGGATTTCGTACTCCGAGAGCACTCCGAGCACGCGGAGAATCCGGCGTTCCCCATGGTGCCCCAGCGTATTCTCTGGGACCTTCGCCAGGTGCTCGAGCCGGACGACATCGTTGTAAGCGACGTGGGCGCTCACAAGATGTGGACCGCCCGGCTCTATGAGGCCGAGCGCCCCAACACCTGCATCATTTCGAACGGCTTCGCCAGCATGGGGATCGGCGTGCCCGGTGCCATCGCGGCGAAGCTGGCTCATCCCGAGCGTACTGCGGTTACCGTGACCGGTGATGCGGGCTTCCTGATGAACTGTCAGGAGATCGAGACGGCGCTTCGTATCGGAACCCCGATCATCGTTCTCATTTGGACCGACGGCGAGTACGGACTGATCCATTGGCACCAGCTACGCCAATTCGGCCGACCCAGCCACATCACGTTCGACAATCCCGACTTCGTCAAGTTTGCGGAGAGCTTCGGGGCCAAGGGCTACAGGGTGCAGGCCGCCGACGAACTGGTCCCCACGCTGAAGCAGGCCATTGCCGACGACACGGTCGTAATCATCGATTGTCCGGTGGACTACTCGGAGAACATGAAGCTGACCGAGAAGCTGGGGAACCTGGTCTGCCCCATATAGTGTTCGGCTGAATGAGCGAGCACGCCGTGTGAATATGCGAGAGCGCACCGCGCAACCAACCGCCAAGAGTGGAGATCATCGATGCCCCTGCCCGAACAGCAGGAATAACTCTGCAATTCCAGCACGTCGGACTACTCAGACCTGCGGGCGATCTTTCTGAACTGCACGCTCAAGAAATCGCCTGAGATGTCCCACACCGAGGGCCTCATCAAGATTTCCAAGACCATCATGGAGAAGAGCGTAATTTCGGTGGAAGTCCTGCGTCCCGTCGACCACAAGATCGCCACCGGCGTCTGGCCGGACATGAGGGAGCACGGGTGGCCGGAGGACGAATGGCCCGAGATCTCCGACAAAGTGATGGCGAGCGACATCCTCGTCATCCGTTTTTCGATCTGGCTGGGAGAAAAAACTTCGGTCTGCACATGCGTCATCGAGCGCCTGTACTCGGGGTCCTCTCTTCTAAACGAAGCGGGGCAATACGCCTACTACGGACGTGTTGGAGGATGTCTCATCACCGGCAACGAAGACCGTGCGATGAACATCCTTTATTCCCTCCAGCACTCAGGATACGTGATGCCTCCAAAGGCGGACGCGGCTTGGCTGGGCGAAGCGGGCCCCGGACCGTCGTACCTCGACCCGGGGTCGGGCGGGCCCGAAAACGATTTTACGAACCGCAACACGACGTTCATGACTTGGAACGTGATGCGCCTGGTCGGGATGAGTAAGGACGCAGGGGGGATTCCGGCCCACGGAAACCAGCGCACTTTGTGGGATGCCGGCTGCCGGAGCGATTTCGAGAATCCGGCCTATCGCTAGACCGACTAGCGCCGATCTATCTCAGAGATAATAGAGGGTCGCGTCCGTGTTGGCGGCGCTGTAGGTACCCACCCAGATGTTGTATAGGCCGTCCGCTGCCGACGGAATGACCACCACCGGGTTGCTGTTGCAGAGATCGTCATCGTCGCACACCCAGCGCCCCTCCGGTTGATCGACCAGCAGCGTGGTGTCTTCAGCGCAGATTACGTACAGGTAGAGGTCGACGTCGCCGGAGGTCGTGTAGTAGAAGTCTACGTCAGGGCGCTCCGCCACGTATCCGTAGTTGCACGAACCGACGTCGACATCGGTACCGCCGCCCGCGGTCAATGAGACCTCATAAGGATCCGGCAAGAAGCGCTCATCAAGGTTTACGTCGCCGTATGTCGGCAGATGGTCCCGCGAAGGCACACCCATTGAGGAGCCGGGCGTCTCTGCAATAACCGTTTCCCGGACTTCCGCCAGTGGCCGTAGGGGGTCTGGCCCCAGCGAGGGCAAGCTGCCCGCGTACATAGTTGATCGGCAAAGCAAAGTTGAGGTTCTCCGCTCCCTCTGCGGCCATTCCACTCACGACCAGGCCGATGACTTGGCCTTCTTCAGTGAGCACCGGGCCCCCGGAATTTCCCGGCGATGTGGGCGCACTGATCTGGATGTGCCTGGCCCCATCAAACATACGGCTTGCGGCCACCAACCCATCCGACACGGTTCCCGCCAAGGAGGGGTCCATGGGAGCACCTATGACGATGATTCTCTGACCAGCGGACACATCGTCTGCGTTCCCTAACTCCACCGTCGACAAATCGAAACCTGCAACGCGCACTATGGCGAAATCCTTGGACCAATCGACGTCGATCACGCCCTCCACGTCGAGCTCGTCGTCATTCTGGAACCGCACCGTAGCCGACGTCGCCCGCTCGATCACATGAGCAGCGGTGACGATCGTGCCGTCACTGGACGTGACGAAGCCACTCCCGTGTCCCTGTCCCCGTCCATCCGGCCGAACGTTTGGATAATCACCGTGGCCGCGAGGGCTCGTTCTATGGGTGACTGGGCAGCAGGGGTTGACCAAGAGCAGCCGACAAGACCACGAGAAGCCACATGCTTTTCCGACAGGGCCCCAATGACGTAGTCATGCAGTGGCGACCTCCTCAATGTCTGTGGTGCTGCTCCAAACGTATGCAGAGAGTTGGCCTCTGGTCCAGCCGTCATCGGTCGGTGGCGGGGAGTCCCTCGGAGCGCGCCGCCTCCCAAAAGCGGTGGACGATCGAGGCGACGGGCTCCACGCTCCGAATCCCCGACACGCTCTTGCCGGCTTGCCAGTAGTCCCCGCGAGCGCTCTTCGCGTGGAGAGACCGCCGAAGCTGCCAGAAGGACTTCAGGGCGTAGATCGTGCGCATCCAGTGCTTGGTACGCCGTCCTCGAAGCATCCAGCGAGCCAGAGGCCCGGCACGCAGACCCAATTTCTGGACCGAGGGGGTGTTGATGACGGCTACCGGCACACCGGTGAGACGCTCGCTGTGCACGATGTCCTCTTCTTCAGAGTCAACGATGGTCTGCTTGTATTCGGCACTGGCTGAGCACTCGGTCGTCGCGATGAAGCGGGTACCCATTTGAACGCCCGCGTATCCCATTCGCAGGGCCGCGACGAATTCCTGCTCCTGCCCCACGCCGCCCGCGCACACCACGGGTAGCCCGAGGTCACCGACGTCGTCGAGGACGGCCCGGGCATTGAGAGGTCCAGCGTGTCCACCGGCCCGTCTGTTGACGGCGATGAGGCCATGGACGCCACAGTCGACCCCCTTTTGCGCCCACTTGCGTTCGGTGACGTCATGATAGACGCGACCGCCTACGGGCTCGACCCGTTGGACCACCCAGTCCGGCTTGCCCAATGAGGTCACGAAGAACCGCACACCCTCTTCGAGCGCGGTATCGATCCACTCCTCCATCCGGCGCCGGTACAGCTTCGAGGATTGCTCAATGAGCGCGTTCATGCCGATGGGTCGCTCCGTGAGGGAGCGAATCTTCCGTATGCCGGCCCGGAATTCATACCCGTGGACGTAAGTAAGAGAGATGGGTTGGAGCACGCCGAGAGCTCCCGCTTCGGAGGCTGCAGCGACGAGCTCAGGGTTGGAACAGGGGTACATGGCGCCGCAGATGATGGGAACCGCGATCCCCGCGTCCACGGTCAACTGCGTCACGGCTTCGGTCCCAGCCGCCACAATACCGCCATACGCGCCACGACGTCCCCAGCTTGATCCCGGATCTCGGCCGTCACCGTGTAATCGGTGGGCTCCAATACCACCGGAGGATTACACGTGCACTCAGCTATCAGACGCCCTCGGGCCTTCTTGAGGAACTCCGTCGAGATCTCGGTCACGATGCCGCGCACGCTGGGCGGTAGGCCCAAGAGCATGGCGAGACCGCTGGTCAACTCACCGAAGTTGACGAGTGCCACGGCGTGCACGGACCGTAGGTGGTTCCGAACCCGGCGGCGGTCGCGGAGGGACAGGCGGGCGTACCCGGGCTCGAGCGCTTCGACACGCGCATGGATCGAGCCGCTGTAGGGCACCATGAAACGCACCGCCTGGCTGAACACCCACTTTCCGCCTGGGATGCCCGAAAGGCCCTTCCACAGTCGGCTGAGGGACGTCCCCGGTGATTCGGCGGATCTAGCCATGGTGTGATGTGCTCTCCTCAGCTGAGAGGCTCCCCGGTGCGGTGTGCGATCGGCCGGTGCCCAGCGATGGCTCAATGTCTCACGGCCAAAGATACCGGTGCGGCAGGACTCGCGTCACGCCTCGATCGTGAGGCACCGATCCGATGGCCGACCCGTATCGCCGGTTGCTGGACGGAATGTATTATTTTTCCAAGCCGCGCCGACCCGCCGGGGGCCCGGCGCGGTCCTCTTGTATACCTCCAAGATCGTTTGCGCCCATGCATGTCATCCGCCAAATGGTTCCGTCCAGGGACGACCTCGCCTCGCTGATCCGCTTGGCGCTGCCGGTCGCTACCGTCCAGATCGGAGTCATCCTCATGGGGGCAGTGGATACGGTTATGGTGGGGCACGTGTCACCGACGGATCTCGCTTCGGTAGCGCTCGGGAACCTCTACTTCTTCATGACGACGAGCTTCGGGTTGGGCACGCTGTTTGCCTTGGATCCCCTCGTCTCGCAGGCCTTTGGCGCCGGCGATCGGCCCGGGATCTCACGGGCGTTTCAACGGGGCTTCGTAATCGCGCTCGGCTTGGCGGTGTTCAGCTCGCTCCTCTTGGTGCCGGGACGTCCGTTGCTGACCTTTCTCCGCCAACCGACGGACGTAGTTCCGTTGGCCGCCGACTACGCGTTGGTGTCCATACCGGGCGTGCTGCCCTTCTACTGTTTCGTCGTATTGCGGCAGAGTCTCCAGTCGATGGGTCGGGTGGCGCCGATCGTCGTCGTAATCCTTCTGGCGAACGCCGCCAACGTCTTCTTCAACTGGGTGCTCATCTTTGGGAATCTGGGAGCCCCCGCCTTGGGAGCCGTCGGATCCGGCTGGGCGACGACGCTCAGTCGATGGTTCATGCTTTTCGCGTTGCTGGGCGTCGCCTGGCCCCTGATTCGACCCTATGTGCGGCCCTTTCGGCCCGACGCGCTCAATATCGAACCGCTCCTACGCATGTGCCGGCTCGGGGTCCCCATTGGGATTCAGTTCTTTCTCGAGTTCGGGATCTTCGGTGTGATTGGGATTCTGATGGGATCGCTCGGGACCATTCCGATGGCGAGCCACCAAGTCGCGATCAACTTGGCGAGCGTAACCTTCATGATGGCTGTTGGTGTGACCCAAGCGACCACGGTCCTCGTCGGGCAGGCGGTGGGTTCCGGGGATCCGCGAGGGGCGAGGCGTTCGGCCGGGGCCGGGCTGCTGATTGCGGGGACGGTGATGGCCTTCAACGGAGTCGTGTTCCTGTCGATCCCGGAGCTCTTGGCGCGTGTATACACGCCCGACCTAGAGGTCTGGGGGCTCGCCGCTACACTCATTCCCGTGGCTGGAATTTTCCAGATCTTCGACGGACTCCAGGCGGTCGGGTCGGGCGTTCTCAGAGGGGTCGGCGATACGTTCGTGCCGATGCTCGTCAACCTGGTAGGGTTCTGGCTGATCGGGATCCCCACCAGCCTCTACCTGGCGTTCCCGGGCGGCCTCGGGCCGCTGGGGCTATGGTGGGGGATGGCCGCGGGTCTGGGGGCGGTGGCGCTGTTTCTGCTCATTCGGATACGCATCCGATTCGGAAGAGATCTGACGCGCATTCTAGTCTAGTCGTCCGGACCGCAGAGCGATCCTAGCGGTCAGAATTTCTTCTCGATGTCGCGCTTGTAGGCATCCCAGAGCAGGTCTTTGATTTCGTCCTCCTCCATCCCGCCGTTGTCGCTCACGTCCGCGTCTCCGGGGAGCAGGTCCCGGGCGATGGTAGCCGGTGGCTTCTCGATTTCAGGGAGCGGGTCCAAAGCGATAGAAGCGGACGGCTTGTCGTCCTCAGGAACCGGATCCGGGGCCATCGAAGAGATCCAGTCCGACGTGTCCATCACTTCCTCGAAGGGGTCCCTTTCGAAATCCTTCGGCTTCTTTTTGACTGCGGCCGCTGATACCGACGCTGATGGAGACGTTGGGAGCCTCCGGCAGCTGCTTGAACCAGACTTTCAGTCCGTTCGACAGGTAGTGCGTTTCGAATCCGGCGAAGGGATTGACTTTCGCGTTTACAAAAAGGGCGGTCGGCGAGTTCGGCGTCTGCGACCAGGCGCTTCGTGGTACGACCGACCCGAAAAGTACCAGACCGAAAAAAGCCGGCCACCGAAGAAATCCAGGCTTGAACCCCGGAACAACGTTCGTCATGGTTTTCTCTCCAAACGGGCGCGGAATCGAGACCGCAATCCGCCTCACGGTTGCCGGCACGGCGGCGCGTGATCAATTTTCGGCGGAGTTCGCTCGTGCCAGCGGCGCGAGGCTCCTACTTCGACACTAATACCACGACCGCGTCCTGCCTACGATTTCTATGTCCTTTCACTTCAGCCCGTTTCGATACGCCCCATGAGGGAGCGGCACATCCGGGTTGCCAGAACGGCACGCTATTACACGCTCGGTCCGGCGGACCCCGATCTGCGAGAAATCTGGCTCGTATGCCATGGGTATCGGCAACTGGCGCGGCGCTTTCTGCCACGGTTCGCCGACCTCGACGATGGAACGCGGCTGATCGTGGCGCCCGAGGGGCTTTCCCGCTTTTACCTGCATGATTCTGAGGGTAGCCATGGGAAGGAGATCCCGATCGGCGCCACGTGGATGACGCGGGAGGATCGGGGGAACGAAATCACGGACTACATAGGGCTTCTCGATGCGG
Organism: Gemmatimonadales bacterium UBA6960; assembly: GCA_963583605.1. GTDB lineage: Bacteria > Gemmatimonadota > Gemmatimonadetes > Longimicrobiales > Gaopeijiaceae > UBA822. The sequence continues at coordinate 3,861 of CAUZVZ010000043.1, read as the reverse complement.
TTCTCGACGAGGTGGCCGAAGACTCGGGCCGAGAGATCATGGGCCTCACCGTCTTAGGGTTCTCGCAAGGTGCGCACACCGCGTGTCGGTGGGTGGCGGCGGGAGAGACAGCCGTAGAGCGGCTCATCCTTTGGGGAGCGTATCTTCCCGACGACTTCGATCTGGAACGCGGGCCCGACCGGTTGGGATCGACCGAGCTCATTCTGGTACGGGGACTTCTTGATCACTACATCTCTGAAGAGGCCCACGCCTTTCAGGAGGCGAGGCTCGAAGAGCTTGGAGTCTCTTTCAAGACCATCACGCACGCTGGGGGCCACGAACTCGATCCGGCCGTGCTTCGACAGATCGCGGGCATCGCGGATTAGAAGGCCCGCTGTGCTTCTTCAGCGGCCTTCCAGGTCAGAACTCCCCTATGAAAGCGATCTCCGGCACCAATTCGTATCCGAGCTCGTCGGCGACTCGCTTCTGAGCGAGGTCGATGAGGGTGCGGACGTCTGAGGCGGTCGCACCGCCTAAGTTTATGATGATGTTGGCGTGCCTCGGGAAGATCTGGGCGCCCCCTTCGGTGTGCCCCTTGAGGCCGCACTCGTCAATGAGCCGCCCGGCCCCGATTCCCTCGATCTGCTGAAAGATGGAGCCCACGCTGGGGGACACGGTCAGGTCCGGATGGCGGTCTTTCCGCCAAGCGAGATTTTCCTCCATCACCCGGCGAAGTTCCTCGGATGGAGCAGGAGTCAACCGGAAGTCCACTGTGAGGATGACGTCATCCCTCTCGTGCAGAACGCTGTAGTCGTAGCCGAACTTGAAGTATGCTCGATCCACCGTCCGCCGCTCTCCCTCTTCCGATAGGATCTCGGCGGATTCGACCACCTCCTCGATGAAGACCGTGCGCTCCCTTTCCGGCGCAGGGGAAAGAAAATGCAGGTTCTGCCACATCGCACCGCCCACGGTGCTCGGGATGCCCACGAAGTGATGCAATCCACCAAATCCGCGGTATACGGTCGCTTCGATGAGATCGGGGTAAGTGTCGACGCCCGCCCCGGCGCGGACCCGGCCGTCCTCGAAGAAGTCCGTGCCTCCCACTTCGGAGCGGATGACCAGGCCGCGAAAGCCTCGGTCCCCGACGAGCACGTTGGCGCCTTTACCGAGCAGGAAGTGCGGGATGCCGAGATCCCGAGCTGCCAAGATGGAGTCTGCCAGGTCGTCTGGCGTGCGTGCGTGGAAGAGCCGATCGGCTGGGCCTCCGATGCGAAACGTCGTCAGCGGCGCGAGCAGCGCATCGACCTCCATCCTTCCTCCACCGAGGCGCTGATCGAGTTCGAGAAGGGCTTCCTCGATGGCCATCGTCCTGGAATCGCTCCGGTTGGGGGTGGCTATACCGCGCCAAGATAGAAGGCTCGTGGGGTTGCAGGAAGCGTACTCCGCGTTGCGGCCACCTTCTTAGAGGCCCCATCGAAGCCGGAACCCGAATGCCCTTGTAGGGATCAGTCCGTCGCCCTGGGCCCCGAAGCGCGTGTCCGGGGCGGGCGGGGCCCTGCCCGGGGCGGGACGATCGTATGACCCGCCGTACACGGAGATGGGGAAGGCTCTGGTTATCGAAACGCCGGTGCTGGCGGTGACCGTGACGGCGATCATCCAAGGGCCTCCAACGTCCAAATCGAAGCCGGGCACCACATAACGGCCGGCGGCCTCCTCTGTGGCCATCCCCATTGTGGCCGTGCCGGCTGTGCGCTCCTCCGGGAGGCCCTCGACGGACACCGCCGCGTTCGTAACTGCAGCGCCTCCAACGTCCGCCACGTCGATGATGAGGCGAGTCGGACCGATGAGTGGGGGTGTCGGAGACAGGCGGAGGGTGACTTGAAACGTCGGCTCGGGTGGAGTGCCCAAGCATCCGATCATGGGCAGGGCCGCGACCGACAAGACGATTAGCAGACGCTTCATCTAAGGGTGGCCTCCAAGGGCGGCCTGTTTGGGCATCCTTGTGCGGATTCGGCCTTGAAGTAGCCACGTTCAGGGCACTTCTCAAGAACGGAAGGACAAATCGATCGAAGGTAGGGCCAGAAGATGCTGTTTCCATGGGGCTCGTCACAAGAATAAAGCTTGGCAAGCCTATCAGGGGTTTCCTATGTTTGGCTTAGCAGCTCAGCCGCCGGGTCGGCGTGATCCGCTACCGCGTCGACGAGGTCCTCAGAGAGCACATGGACCTTCCGATGGCGGCTATGAACCGGGTGATTTCTCGCATCAAGATCTTGGCCCAGCTTGATATCGCCGACCGGCTTCGCCCCAAGAAGGCAGGGCGCATGTCAGATTCGAGAATCTGTCCTACGACCTGCGCGTGTCCACGGTCCCGGCTGGCCGGTCCGACGAAAAGGCCGTTATCCGAATTCTGGGCTCAAACGTGCAGGAGACCCTCGACGATCTGTCGCTGCCGTAAGGCTTCCGGCACACTCCACGTACCACCTGGCGCGCCTTCCTCGGCCCGCATTGCGCCTCATCCCGCCCGGGTGATGGCCCGCTTGGGGAACCTTCCAATGCCAAGAAACGGTAGATTGACAGGCGTGCCCCGGCCCTGCGAGGTTACTGGGCTTTGAAACGGCCATAACCTGAGACGGACCTCCTTGATGTTCACATCCCTACGAGGCCGGATCATCGTGATCATCGCGTTGGTCGGGGCCAGCTTAGGATACCTGTTCACCAACCAGATCAAGTTGGGTCTGGATCTCCAGGGCGGGATGCACTTGGTCCTCGAGGTGGACGATCCTGAGGGCATCATGGCGCCTGAGGCCCGTGCCGACGCCATCGATCGAGCTGAGCGCATCCTGCGTACCCGCATCGATGAGTTCGGCGTCGAGGAGCCCATTGTCCAGAAGGTAGGGTCTGACCGCATCATCGTAGAACTACCGGGCATCGGACTCAACGACGAGAGCCGGGCCAAGGACCTCATTCAGCAGTCCGCGTTCCTCGAGTTCAAGCTCGTGCTTCCCATCACGGAGCTTGAGGCCGCCTTGAGCCGCATCGACCGCCAGATTGTCGGCGCGTTGGGCGTGGACTCCATTCGGGCGCTCGGCCGAAATGAAGAAGGCCCAAGTCAGGACATTCAGAACCTCATCTTCGGCGGCCAGGGCGCGGACTCCACGCCGACGGACTCCACGCAGGCGGACAGCACCGGGGTCGAACAGGGACCCGAGGTAGAGGATTCGTCAGTCAACTTGAGGCCATTCACGTCGCTGCTCTCTTCGGGAGACATCGAGGGTGCGTATTTGGTGGGCACCGAGGACATTGAGGTGGCCCAGCTGTTCCTCGCGTTACCGGAAGTGCAGCGGGCCCTTCCGAGGAACACGTCCCTCCACTGGGAGGCGGACCCGATCGGGCTAGGGCAGAGAACCTACCGGCGCCTGATAGTCACCGAAGAAGATGCGTTCGTGACCGGAGAAATGCTGGAGACGGCGACGGCGCAACGGGATCCACAGTTCAACCAGCCTCAGGTGTCCTTCCAGTTCAACAGGGCGGGCGGGCGGCGCTTTTCGAACTTCACGACGCAACATATCGGCGATTACATCGCCATCGTGCTCGACGACGAGATCGTGAGCGCGCCCGTGGTCCAAGATCGCATCGGTGCGAGCGGCGTCATCAACATGGGCAATGCCGACATGGTCCAGGCCGGCGACCTCGCGTTGGTGCTCCGGGCGGGTGCGTTGCCCGCCCGTCTGGCAATCATGGAGGAGCGCACGGTCGGACCGTCGCTCGGACAGGACTCGATCGACCGGGGCCGGATCGCCGGCTTGATCGGAGTGGTCTTCGTGGTCGTGATCATGACCCTCTACTACCACGTGGCTGGGATCTTGGCTGTCATGGCGCTCG
>CAUZVZ010000042.1:0-19561 GCA_963583605.1 Gemmatimonadales bacterium UBA6960 | reverse complement strand
ACGGCGCTCCTCGTGCAGTTATCGAGGAATAGCCTTCGGGCCTAACTGCCCCTCGCTTCTTCGAACGCCTGAATCTCACTCTCGAGCGTGAGCGTAAGACCGATGTCGTCCAGGCCGTTCATCAAGCTGTGACGACGAAAGGAGTCGATCGAGAAGCTTGCACTCCAGCCGCTCGCGTCCCGGACCTCTTGGGTCTCCAGGTCCACGGTGACCTCGTAGCCGTCTCCGGCGAGCGCGGCCGCCATGATGTACGCCACCTCGGTCTTGTCGAGTTCGACGGGCAACAGGCCGTTCTGGAAGCAATTGTTCTTGAAGATGTCGGCGTAGCCGGTTGAGATGACTGTCCGAAATCCGTAGTCCAACAGGGCCCACGGCGCGTGCTCTCGAGAGGACCCGCACCCGAAGTTGCGCCCCGCGACGAGAACTGTGCCTCCCTCGTATTCGGGCCGGTTGAGTGCGAAATCGGGGTCCGGGGAGCCGTCTTCCAGCCTCCGCCAGTCGTAGAAGAGGAACTGTCCGTACCCAGTCCGCTCGATGCGCTTCAGAAACTGTTTGGGGATGATCTGGTCGGTGTCGACGTCCGCGCGGTCCAATGGGGTCACCCTGCCCGTATGCGATGTAAACGGATCCATCGTCACACCCACTCCCGTATGTCTACGAAATGTCCGGCCACCGCGGCCGCGGCGGCCATGGCGGGGCTTACGAGGTGCGTCCGCCCTCCGCGACCCTGCCGTCCTTCGAAGTTACGGTTCGAGGTGGAGGCGCAGCGTTCGCCGGGGTCCAGGATGTCCGGATTCATTCCTAGGCACATCGAGCATCCCGCTTCACGCCAATCGAATCCGGCGTCTCGGAAGACCTGGTCCAAACCCTCTTCCTCAGCCACTCGCTTCACGGCAGCGGAGCCCGGAACGACCATCGCCCTGACATTTTCGTGCACGTGCTTGCCGTCCAGGACGCCCGCCGCGGTCCGGAGGTCCTCGATTCGTGAATTCGTGCAGGACCCGACGAACACGCGGTCGATTGCGATCTCCTGGATGGGTGTCCCGGGCTCCAGCGCCATGTATTCCAGCGCCCGCTCCATGGCCTCCTGGTCATCCGGGGACTGTCCCGGTGCTGCGTCGGGTACCGAACCCGTGACGCCCACCGACATGCCCGGGTTGGTGCCCCACGTCACGAAGGGCTCCAGTGATGTTGCGTCGATCTCCACGGTCTCGTCGAAAACGGCTCCCGCGTCGGTTCGGAACTCAGCCCATCGAGCAGCCGCCTCGTCGAATGCTTTCCCCTGGGGGACTTCCGGTCGGCCCCGCAGATAGCGCACCGTCTCCTCGTCAGGTGCGATCATGCCGGCTTGCGCACCGGCCTCGATCGACATGTTGCACACGGTCATACGGCCTTCAATCGAAAAGGCGCGGACCGCCTCTCCCGTGTACTCGATGACGTGTCCGGTGCCCCCACCCACCCCGATCTGGTTGATGATCGCCAGAATCAGGTCCTTGGCCGTGACACCCCGGGGAAGATCGCCGTTCACGCGGATCTCCATCGATTTCGGGCGGGACATCGGCACGCACTGCGTCGCCAACACGTGTTCCACCTGGGATGTGCCGATCCCGAAGGCGAGCGCTCCGAAGGCACCGTGGGTGGACGTATGGCTGTCCCCGCAGACGATGGTCATGCCGGGTTGCGTGTATCCCATCTCGGGTCCCATCACGTGAACGATACCCTGATGCGGACTGTCGATGTCGTAGAGCGTGATGCCGAACTCCTCGGCATTCTGGCGTAGTGTCTGGATCTGCGTCCGAGCGAGATCGTCGACGATCGGGAGCGACCGGTCGGAGGTCGGCACGTTGTGGTCCACCGTCGCCACGCACATCTCGGGGCGTCGCACCCGTCGTCCGGCGAGCCGAAGCCCCTCGAACGCTTGCGGTGAAGTCACTTCGTGGATGAGGTGCAAGTCGATGTACAGCAGGTCCGGCCGGTTGGCCTCGCTGTGAACCACGTGTGCATCCCAGATCTTGTCGAGCATGGTTCTAGGCATCGGGGCTCGCCTCGGCGCTCGAGACCACGGCCGCGACGGCCCTCCCCATCTCTTCCGTTCCTACGGCGGTCTCGCCCTCCTGAACCAGGTCCGTCGTGCGAAGCCCGTCTTCGAGCACCTGTCCCACGGCGCTCTCGATCGCCGTGGACTCCGCTTCGAGCGAGTAGACGTGTCGCAGCAGCAGCGCCGCCGAGAGGATCATCGCGAGCGGGTTGGCGGTCCCGGTTCCCGCGATGTCCGGGGCGGACCCGTGTACCGGCTCGAAGATGCCGCCCCCGCTGCCGATGCTCGCGGAGGCCAGCAGGCCGATGGATCCGATGACTGCGGCGGCTTCATCACTCAGCACGTCACCGAACAGGTTGGCCATCAGCATCACGTCGAAGCTCGAAGGGTTCAGCACGAGTTCCATGGCCGCGCGATCGACCAGCATGTGGCTGCACTCGACGTCCGGATATTCCTCAGCGATTTCGTCGACCACCCGGTGCCAAAGTCGGGAACTGTGCAGCACGTTGGCCTTGTCGACCGAGAGCACGCTCTTCCTACGCCCCCGCGCCGTTTCGAAGGCCATCCGTGCGATGCGGGCCACCTCATCCTGATGGTACTTCATGGTGTCCACGGCGGCCCGTCCGTCCTCGATCGGGCCGCGTGGCTCGCTGTAGTAGAGCCCGCCGGCCAACTCGCGAACGATGACCAGGTCCGTGCCCGCTACGATCTCCGGGCGTAGCGGAGAGGCCGCAGCCAGTGCGGGCAGGAGCCGAACCGGGCGGAGATTGGCGTAGCACCCCATCTCCTTGCGTAGGGCCAGGAGCGCGGCTTCGGGGCGTAGCTCGACGGGTACACCCTCGGAGCGCGGATCCCCGACCGCCCCGAGAAGTACGGCGTCCGCGCTGTGACAGGCGGCGAGTGTCTCTTCCGGGAGGGGGTGGCCACTCCGCTCGTACGCGGCGAACCCCACGTCCTGGAGGTCGGCGGTGAACTCATGCCCGAAACGCTCGGCCGTCGCTCGCAGGACCGCGAGAGATGCCTCCGTGACCTCGGGACCGACCCCATCTCCACCGAGAACGGCGATCTGCCACTTCACGAGCTACCTCCCAGCGAGCTCTCTGTCTCCACCTCTACCCCCTCCAGGGCCTCGGCCTGTTCAGCCTTATTGAGCGCGTTGACGTAGGCGCGGGCGGCCGCGTCCACGACGTCGGTCGAGGCGCCCCGTCCGGCGAATGTCCGTCCGCCGATACGAGCGTGAAGGTTGACCTCGCCAATCGCATCGCGCCCCGGCGTGGCGGCCACGATCTCGAAGTCTATGACCTCCACCGTCGCGTCGATCAATTCGTCGATGGCTGAGAAGGCAGCGGCGATCGGCCCGTCGCCCTTGCCGGACGCCTCCCTCGGGGGTCCGCCACGGAGCGACACCTTGACGCGAGCGGTGGACCACTTGCCGCCGCAGTTCACGTCCAGCTCTACGAGCCGGAACGACTCGGGTGTGTCTTTCATCGCCCCGTGGTGCAGAATGACGAGGAGATCCTCGTCGAGAATCGACTTCTTCTGGTCGGCGACGAAAGTGAACAGCTTGTAGGCCCGATCGAGCTCGTCATCCTCCAAGTCGTAGCCGAGCTCCTGGTACCGGTTGCGCAGACCGTGGCGTCCGGAGTGTTTTCCCAAGACCAGTTGGGTTCCGGGCGCGCCGACCATCTCCGGAGTCATGATCTCGTACGTCATGCGCTCCTTCAGCATGCCGTGCTGGTGGATGCCGGCCTCGTGGGAGAAGGCGTTGCGCCCCACGATCGCCTTGTTGGGCTGTGGGTGGATGCCCGTGATGTGGGACAGCAGCTGGCTGGTCTTGTAGAGGGCTGTGGTCTGGATGTCCGTGTGGTGCTGGGTCAGATCCTTCCGAACGCTGAGCGCCATGACGACTTCCTCGAGGGAGGCATTGCCCGCACGCTCACCGATCCCGTTGATCGTACATTCGACTTGTCGGGCGCCCGCTTCCAAGGCGGCCAGAGAATTGGCCACCGCGAGGCCGAGATCGTCGTGACAGTGCACACTCACGACCGTGTTCTCCAGCCCCTCCACGTCCCGGAAAAGAGTCTCGATCAAGGACCGATATTCGCTGGGAAGCGTGTAGCCGACTGTGTCGGGGATGTTGATGGTGGTGGCGCCGGCTTCGACCGCGGCTTGAACTACCTGACATAGGAACGCTACGTCGGTCCGGGTGGCGTCCTCAGCGCTGAATTCCACGTCGTCCACCAGCTTCTTCGCGCGTTCGACGCCTTCGACCACCCGCTCCAGGCATTCTTCGCGCCCGATCTCCAGCTTGTGCTTCAAGTGGATATCGGAGGTCGCGAGGAAGACGTGGATTCTGGGTTTGTCCGCCGCCTCCACGGCAGCGCCGGCGCGATCGACGTCCATTGAGCTTGCTCGGGCCAGCGCCGTAATCACCGGGCGCCGGACCTCCCTGACGATGGAGCGCACGCCCTCGAAGTCGTCGTCGGAGGCTACGGGGAACCCCGCTTCGATAACGTCCACACCGAGCTCGTCGAGCTGAGCGGCCATCCTGAGCTTTTCGGGTGTGGACATCGTAGCCCCGGGCGATTGTTCGCCATCCCTCAGCGTCGTATCGAAAATCGCGATCTTGGCCATGACATGCCTATCCTGCTTCGAGTCCTATATCAAATAAAAACGGGCCCCTCGCTACTGAGAGGGCCCGCGCGTCGCCGCGTTCAGTATCGTGCCGTCAGGCTACACCATATCCAGAGACCGATGCCCTCTCCCCAAAGGAGTAAGCTCCGTAAGTCGAAGGAAGTCGAGAGTGGAGAGGTTCATGGACGTGGTCGCTGGGTGCTTCACTGAAAGAAAGTCTCCTCAGGAGACAAGGATAAGCTGTAGATAGAGGAGGGATCCCGTCGGTGTCAAGCCTTAGAGCCGCGGATCCGCCCTTCCAGGAGACTTCCCGGCGTCGATCGCATGGACCTTCATGCCCTGAGACCCCCTTGTGCTATACTGTGGCCGGCGCTTCACTTGGCCGTCGTTTCGGGTCTGGATTTCGCGGAGAGTGCATGAAAATAGGACTGGTTGGGTTCGCCGGCTCAGGCAAGACGACCGTTTTCAATACGATGACGGGTATGGACGTGCCGGTGGGGTTTGGCGGGGAACTGCGACTCGGCATCGTACGAGTTCCGGACGAGCGGATCGATGAGCTGTCGGCCGTTTTCTCCCCGAAGAAGACGACCTACGCTGAGATGAGCTTTTGTGACATTCCCGGCGAGCATGGGGCCGAGAAGAAGGGGCTTTCTCCCCGGGGGCTTCAGCAGATCCGCGATCAGGAGGCGCTGTGCCTGGTCCTCCGGGGCTTCGTGAACCCTGCGATCGAGGGTGATCCGGATCCGGCCGCCGATCTCGAGGCTTTCCACACGGAGTGTGTGTTTGCGGATCTCGAGATCCTGGAGAGGAGGCTCGAGCGGGCGAAGAAGGAGCGCGCCGAGCCGCAGGAGGTGGCCGCGTTCGAGGTGATGAAGGCGGCACTCGAGGAGGGGCGCCCGTTACGGCTGCTCCCCGCGCAGGAGCTGAATCGCGACTACCTGAAGGGCTACGGGCTGCTCACGGACCGCCCGCTGCTCGTGGCCCTGAACCGCGACGAGTCCCAGGCCGCAGAGCTGATGCCCGAAGCGATCGCAGCTCGGCTCGACCAACTGGACGCGGCCGGTTTGGTGTTGTCGGCGAGCGTCGAGGCCGAGATCGCGGGGCTGGATCCGGAGGATCAGGCGGCCTTCCTGGAAGATTTGGGGCTCACAGAGCCGGCCTTGGCACGCTTCATCCGAACGGCGTACGGCCTTCTGGACCTCATATCGTTCTTTACGGTGGGGGAAGACGAGGTGCGTGCCTGGACCATCCGGCGCGGGACCCCCGCACGCCAAGCGGCGGGCCGCATCCACTCAGATCTCGAGCGCGGCTTCATCCGTGCGGAGGTGATTCCCTATGCGACCTTCATGGAGTTCGGATCTGAGCAGGCGGTGAAGGACGCGGGGCGATTCCAGGTCGAGGGTAAAGACTACGTCGTGTCCGACGGCGACATCATGCACGTACGGTTCAACGTCTGATTCGTCCCCAGCGTCTCCGCGCGATGGCCCCACCAGGCTCACAGTGGAGCCGGGTGGGGGCCAGGGGCTCCTCGCTCAGTCTCGCGGTTCGAGGATGTCGTCAATCCTGACCACGGCATCCTGAAGGTGGTACCGCGTCGCTTGATCCAATCTTCCGTTCAATGCCGCTTCAATGCCGGTTTTCGTCGCCTCGAGTTCTCCGCGCACGAACGGGCGGATGTCGGATTGGCTCACGTCGACCCGCGTGTTGCCGCCCCCGCCCGGGCCTCCACCCCTGCCCGTCGGTGGATCGGGATCGTTCGTCATCAGCCAATCCATCCGCTCGAGGTATCCTCGCTGTAGATTCCTTCGATAGGCATCGACGTTGCGGCCGCTCCCCAGCTCAGACCAGACCGCCTCCCGCAGGTCACCCATCATCTCGCCCAGCGTGTAGACGTCCCCGCTTCCCCGAGCGCCACTCTCGATCAGGCGCTCCATGCGGGCCGGATTCAGAATGTCGGTCACGACTCCGATCTGCCTTTGCCGGATTCGGTCGACGATCCCTGCGTGCTCGATTCGAGGTAGGATGTCTTCGTCGATCATCCACGTGGGCGTGGCCAACGCATGCTCTGCGAAGAACCTCATGGCGTCTCGCTGCTCAGCCGCCGGCACGCTCTCGTATACGGGACCACTCTGGCCGGCGGTCTTGGACGTCCGGACCACACCGCCGATGACGGTGGCGACGTGTTGCATATACCGATTCCATTGGCCAAGCACCTGGCCGTAGAGTTCCTCCAATTCGCTGTAATCTCGGCCATCGTCCCTTGTCCATTCGACCAGGTTCTTCATGATGACTTTGAGGTTGGCGATACCGTATTCACTGGCTTTGACGGGCTCGTTGCTCAATGCCTCACGCCGCGATGAGGGGTCGTACGGCCGGTCTGCCCCGTACCGGTACACCGGATCAGTGTGGCCCAGGATCCACTCGTTGAGTGCGCCCTTCTCGCTATCCGCACTGGTGGCTTCAGGGATCGGTCGATAGCCCCATTCGATGGCCCATTCGTCGTAAGGGCCGACTTGTGGGATGAAGCACACGTCGTCCCCCGGCTGCGCGATGTAGTTGAAACGGGCGTAGTCCATGATGGATGCAGACGTTCCTGTACTGCAGGTGAACGTCCGGGAGCGTAGCGAGTCGGCGGGATACGCCGCACTCGACTGCATGGCATGCTGAAGCCCGATGGTATGTCCGACTTCGTGAGCGGCTACTTGGCGGACCAACCTGCCCATGACCTCATCATCGAATCGGGTTTGCCGCGCCTCGGGGTTCGCAGCCGCGGTCTGAACGAAGTACCAGTTCCGCACGAGGTTCATCACGTTGTGGTACCAGTTGATGTCGCTCTCCAGGATCTCGCCCGTGCGGGGATCATGCACGTGGGGTCCCGACGCGTTCTGGACGTCGGACGGATAGTATCGGATGACTGAGTACCGGATGTCCTCTGGGGAGAATTCGGGATCCTCCTCGGGCGAGGGTGGATCTCGGGCGATGATGGCGCGCCGAAAGCCTGCGGCCTCGAAGGCGACTTGCCAGTCCTCGATGCCCTGTTTCAAGTATGGGCGCCACTTCTCGGGTGTCGCGGGATCAATGTAGTAGACGATCGGCTTGACCGGATCCACCAACTCCCCCCTTGCCCAGGCCGCGGGATCACTTGGTTCCAGTCGCCAGCGCGTGATATAGCGGCGCTCCTCGGCGCGCTGCGCGTCCAGGCCGTAGTCGTTTTGCGTGAGACTGAAGAAGCCAACTCGATCGTCCCACAGGCGAGGTTGCATCGGATCCTCGGGGAGGAGGATCATGGAATGGGCCATCTCCAGCGTGATCGTACCCGTCGAACTGTTGGAGGGCACTTCGGAGGCCGAGTAGGTGAGTACCGCTCTGACCTCGACGTTCTCCGGAAAACTCCGAGCCGACTCGATAAAGGAGCGATTGCCGTCCAGGCTTCGAACACCGTATTCGGTGCGCTGGCCTGCCGGCAGCCCGAGCACCGGGACGTCCTCCGAATACAGATCCGTCACGTCGATGACGACGGCCGTGCTGTCCGGATTGAACGCTTCGATGTCGAAAGCCCTGATGATGGGCTCGAAGTTCGCGTTCTGGACCGCCGCGGCGATCGGCGCTGTCGTGTCGGCCACGTTGACGTATGAGACGATCCGGAGGAACAACTGCTTGCTTCGGCGCTGCCACCGTACGGACTGCGTGTTGACCTTCTGACCGCCGTAGCCGATTTCCGTCGCTGTTCGCGCGATCCGGGATACCAACAACATCTCGCGATCGAGCATTTCGTTCGGGATTTCGTAGTAGAGCTGGTCGTCTACCCAGTGAACCGTGAAGACGCCGGGATCGGACTCAGCTTCGGCGGTGATGACTTCGTCGTACGGTTGGATACCAGACTCCCCGTTTCGATCCTGACTCTCCGACTCAGGGGCGCCCTGTTGCGGGGGCTGGCTGGCGATTTCCGCTCGAGCCGAGCTAACGGCGGCCTGGCCCGCAACCAAAAGGGTAGTCAGCGTGGCGGTGACAATTCGTTTCATGGAATCCTCCGATGACCTCGTCGATTGGTTGGGGCAGAGGTTTTGGGGCAGAGAATGTGCTGTATTCCGGTTGCCTCGTCTCCACGGGCGTGTTATCCAACGACACCTGGGCACCAAACTAGCCCCAAACCTCTGTCGTTGTGCGATTCGCACACACCGGAAGGAACCTCCATTGGATTACATCGCCATCACAACCATCGTGCTCTACCTGGGCGGGGTGACGGCCGTGGGGGCCTTCATGGTCCGGAGGACCAGAGGCTCCGCCGAATGGGCCGTCGCGGGGGGCGGGATGTCCGGCGTGGTCGTCGCCTTCGCTCTGGCGGGAAGCCGCATCGGGGGCGCCGGCACGTACGGAGTCGCGGGTGCCGTGATCAACGGCGGCGTCTGGAATATGTGGTGGTACGGTCTCAGCAGCTTCGCCGCCATGGCGCTCGTGGGTGTGTTCTTCGCCGTCTATTACCGGAGGCTGGGGCTGCAGACGGTCGCGGAGCTCTTCGCCGTCCGGTTCGGGTCACGGCGGTGCCAGTGGCTCACGAGCTTCTGCGTCCAGACCGAGAACGCCATCATCAACGTGATCGAGGCGTACGTGATCGGCGTAATCCTCAGTTCGCTCACACCGCTGACCATGCTCCAAGGCGTGCTCATCGCAGCAGCGGTCTTTTCGACGTACGTATCGCTCGGTGGGATCTGGGGGACGGCCGTGACCAACGTCATCCACTCCGTCGTGATCCTGGTCGCGCTACTCGCAGTCGGCGTCCTGGGAGTCCGGGAAATGGGCGGATGGGATTCCGTGACCCTGCAAGTGAATGCCAGACTCGCTGGGTCGCCCGACCATTCGCAGGCGGTGTGGTGGGGGTTTGCAGGTGCAGGCTGGCTACCCGTCTTCGGCATGCTGTTTGCCGCTGCGATCCACTCACCTGCGGCGTCCATCTATGCGAACTATTCGACGGCGACGCGAAGCGAGCGGAGCCTCGTTCCAGCGTTTATCGCGGGTGGCATGATCGCGGCGCTCATGCCGATCTTGGCGGGGATGATCGGGATCCTCGCGGTCGCCCGCTATGGATTGGATGCGGGGTTCGCCGGTTACGACAACATCACGACGATCGCGTCGGAAATCAGTCCCGTGATGGGCGGTGTCGCGATCGCTGCGGTCTTGGCCGCCGTGATCTCTTCCGGAGGGCCGATCCTTCTCGCGAGCGCGACCATGATCGTGCGTGACTGGATGCCGTCCAGCGCCGCGTACTCATCGGAGCGGCGGCTCAGGACGTATCGTGTCGTGACGATAGCTTACGCCGTGCTCGCTGCACTCGTGGCCTGGTGGCTCGCGACGCAAACCGACACGTCGATCCTCGATTTGCTCCTCTTCGGCTTCGCCATGGTGGTTCCACCGGCGATTTCGGTCGCGTTCACCCTCTACTGGCGACCGACGACCGAGAGAGGAGCCTTTTGGGGAATGCTGACCGGCTACGTGGGTGGGGGCGCGTGGTGGATCTTTTTGCTTACCAGGGACGGGGTCGGACTCGATCCCTCGTACGTAACGACCATCATCCCGTTGATCACTGTCCCGGCCGTCTCCCTCCTGACGCGGTCGTCGAGTGAGACTGCGGCGGATGCCGAGGCGGAGGCGCTGTTTCGGGAGCGGCTCGGCCATGGCCCGATTGTTGCAAAGTAAATGGACCCTTTGTAGCAAGACGTGGTTCAGGACAGACGTGATGGAGAGTTTGAGGCATGAGAATCGAAAGTTTTTCACTTGTTGGGATAACTGCCGCGGTCCTGATCGCGGCATCCGGAGACAGCTTGGCCGACCCGGCTGTCGACCGGAATAACCCCGGAACCGGGAATGGAACGCTCGACATCCGGGCGGACGTCGATGCCTTCCACGAGGCTGGAGGGTTCGTGACTGAGTTCTCAGTCCGGGTCCGAGATGGCCTCGGCGCGCCGGTGACGGGAGCCGCGGTCACGATCGCCAACACCGGATTCGGAGAAGTGACGCTTCTCGACCCCACCGGGTTGGGAAACTACATAGCTGAGCGGAGCGCTTTCCACGAGGGTGATTTTACGCTCAGGATCGTGAGCGGTAGTGATGTGGTCGAAGGCGTCGTTTTGGGTGGGCCCGGAATCCACACGATTGCCGAGCCGACTGAGGCGAAGATAGTTGCGGACCAGGACCTGACGGTGCGTTGGGACGTGCCTTCGGAAGCGAGGAGCGCCGAGGTGGAGACGCGCGACTACGGTCCTCTGCTATTGCCGGACACCGGCGCGGTGATCATTCCGGGTGCGTCGAACCCGGCCAACCCGGAACAGCGTATTCACGTCTTCCGCTTCAATGAAGTGGACATCGCCGGGGGCCTGGTCGGGTCCAGGATGCGGGTACAGGTTCGCCAGTCGGTCGAGTTCCTGATCGTCGAGTAGACCGATCGGCCCGTCGGGCGGCGTCCTCGCCAGCCCGCCATCTACTCAACGGAAGCCGAGGTCGGGGAGGTTGCTGTCCGTCAGGGTGAAGACCTGTCCGTCCACCGGAAGTGACGGCGCGGTGCTTTTCGTGCCTCCGACCAGGAGGCCTGTTCTCGCGTCGTAGTACCACTCCCCGCGGAGCGCCCCACCCAGCCCGACGCTGGCCGTCACCACTCCGACGTCCCAGGTTTCCCACCGTCGGACCCCATCCACTCGCGTACCGTGCGGGCTGCCGCCCTCGCGTAGCTCACTCAGTGGCACCCACAGCGGTCCTAGCGAGCCCAACTCGAAGATTCCACCATCGGCCGTTCGCATGTGCGTATCGACCATATAGCCTTGGGCGGTCGATGATGGGTCCGGTTCAAACGTACCGTCGTCGTACGCGTACTTGATGTTCGCGGCGAAGCGGTCCCGTCGGCGGGTGAGAACGTCAGTCGCATCTGCATGCCGGCGTTGTCGTACACGAAGAACGTGCCCGCGCTTATCGGGGCTGCTTCTTCACGCGCTGCAACACTCTAGGCCCCCGCGATCGCGAGTGCTAAAAGCGCCACACCGAGCTTGTTCTTCACCGGTCACCATCCTGCACCTGAAGTTCCAACGATCCGACTACCCAACGACCCCTACTTCTTACGTTACAACAAGCCGGTCTCGAGGAGTTCAAGATTATACCCTACCAGGAGCGTGGCTTCGGTTTTGATGGTGGGCGCTCTCAGCTTTTCCGAGCGACCGAGGAGCAGGCTGAGAAGGTTGGCGTCCGTGGGTCGATCGTGTGACAGGGTGAAGTGAAGGACCCTACTCCCCTTGGCCACGTGGAGATGCTCGACTCCCTCGAGCACGGCCAACGCAGCTTCGCCGATTACGGGCTCCTTGGTCGCGTTCTGAACCACGCCGTCATGGATGCCGTTCTTCGCAAGAAACTCCTGCGTGTGTTTACAGCTCTGTCATCCGGGGCGGTGATACCGCCAGTCGAGTGTTCGGGAAGATGGCGTCATGGATCTGCTCAGCGGTTCCGCAGCCAAACGATTCGCGATCCCTCTGGAGGCGAGAGCACGAGACGGTCGTTTCCCTCGAACACGAACGAGCGTACCCGGTCGGTTCCAACGAAACTCAAATTCGAGGTTCCCTCCACGTGATAGGTGACCGCCTGGGCCGACGCATCCAAAGTGTAGGTGCCATAGTAGCCCAGGTGCCGCCTCCCAAGCCTTCTCACCACCGCCTGAGCGCTGAGGTCACTGAGGTCTTCAATCTCGATCTCGGAACAGCTGAGTTGGTCCGCCATGTGTCCATCGCCCGTATAGATGATTTGACCGGAGGAACTGCCTTCCTCCTCTGAGCATCGGGGTGTGCCATCCGCTAGCGTCCAGGATTCGAGGCGCCAGGAGCCTACGAAGCTAGGAGTCGCGGATTGGGCTGTTCCTGCCGAAGGCAGCACACATGCCCCGGCGACCAACACAAGCAAGAAATCACGAGGGGTGTTCGACATGTCGTCTCCTGTTGAGTCGGTCACGCTCTATCGCGAAATCGTCTGAGCAGGTTCGATCAAGGATCCAACGGCCAGATCGAGGACGTGCCCATCGCTGTCGCTTAGTTGGATCGGAATGGTGCGTCCCGGTGTGCCCAGCATCCGTTGACCCACGTGGAAATGAAGATGGGGTTGGCCTGCGAACCCGGTTGCGCCGCTCGAGCCCAGCACATCCCCTTCGTCGACGGTGTCGCCGACGGACACTGCGATTCCAGGTGTGAGATGACCATAGGAAGCCATGGTCCCGTCGCTGTGCGCCACCACCACGAGGTTGGCCTGCTCCAGAAGGTCCGGGTCCGCCCCACCCACGGTGAAGCCGTCCTGCATGTACAGTACGGTTCCGGCTCGGGCCGCAAGGACGGGTGTGCCCTCCGGCATCGCGAAATCGAGGGAGTAGCGCATGCTGGCCGAGTGCGAATCGACCCCATCGAATCCTTGAATCAACTCAGCGCGGGAGTCGCCGCCGAACGGTATGGCATAAGGGTGGTCGGCGTCCGGCACCGTGGTGCTGGAACCGAGGTCGATTGCCATCGTGACCCTGGCGCGGATCGACTCATTTTGAACGATCCTGCGCAGGCGGACCAGGATCAGGCTCGATTCCGCCGGCACCACTCGCTCGATTGGAAGATCCCCGCCAGGGAGCAGGTTTCCCGGAGATGAGAAGGTCAGCACGACCGTGGTGGGTACGGGTTCCCCATTCACGGCCCTGTAGGCGCGGCCAGAGGGTGTGTTCAGGGATGTGACGCACACCCGCCACGCACAGTTCGCAAGGTCGCGCGTGGACTGACCAGGCGTAGCCGGCGCACATGCTGCGAGCAGCAGCAACAGCAGGAACGGGCGTATCACAACACCTCGGTCCAGATCAGCCAGCTCCGTGGATGTACTCGCGGAGTTGGGAGTTCTCCTCCTCCGCCACGAGCCGGCACGCATTCACGAGGTCGCCGATGGAGACGATGCCGATAAGCTGATCTCCTTCAAAACCGGAAGGTGTCGGATCTTATTCTCGGTCATCACCTCTGCGAGCGGATCCTCCGGCCTCGCCGTGATCAATTCTCGCGTCATCACGGCTTCTGCCTGGATGGTGTCGAGCTCCGTTGGGGATCGTGCTGTGACCCGCAAAATGTCGCGCTCAGTCAGGATGCCCGTCAGATGACCGCCTTCGGTGACCACCACCCCGCCAATATTATGGTCTACGAGAGCCTGTGCGGCGGCAAGGACACTTCGGGATTTCGTGATGGTGACGACGTCGTGGCCCTTGTTGCGAAGGATCTCCTCGATCTTCATGGCTACCTCCCTGAAACCGGAACGATCATCGCGTGGCAATCTGGTCCGGCCTGGACAAGAACGCCACCCAGCCGTGCAGTAATCCCGTGACTGGTGTAAACTGTCTCCCGGAATTCCGGGAGACACGGGCGTAGTTTCCGGAGCGAGGAAGATTACTGAAGCCTCAGGAGAGTATTGTGGAACTCAGAGATACTGTTGCGCTGGTAACTGGTGGCAGCGAGGGGATCGGTCGCGCCATTGCTGAAGCGCTGACGAGCGAGGGTAGCAAGGTCACGATTACCGGCCGTCGTGAGGACGCCGTTCGGAGCACTGCTGAGGAGCTGGGACTCGACTGGATCGTCGGCGACGTGGGGAACGAGGAGGATGCGGTTCGCACGGTGGGCTCCGTGATCGAAAAGCACGGGCGTCTCGACATTCTGGTAAACAACGCCGGCTATGGCCTCTTCAAGCCTTTGGTCGACACGACGTTCGAGGAACTGCAGGGTGTGTTCAGCACGAACGTGTTCGGCGCGTTCCTCATGGCGCGGGAAGCGGCTCGCCAGTTCATCAAACAAAGCAGCGGCGAGATGATCAACATCTCCTCCACCTCGGGCCTCAAGGGCAGTGCTCAGCGCACGGCGTACGGCTCATCGAAGTTCGCGTTGCGTGGTATGACGGATTGTTGGCGCGATGAGCTCCGACGTCACAACGTGCGCGTCATGTTGGTGAACCCGAGCGAAGTGATGACCAACTTCGCGGAGAAGGCGGGCGTCGAGCGGGAGATTTCCGACAAGAAGCTGCGGCCGCGGGAAATCGCTGACGCGATCATTGGAGCGCTCAAAGTGGATAGCCGGGCCTTTATCCCGGAATTTTCGGTGTTCGCGACGAATCCTTTTTGAAGACCCCCGCTTACTTCCGCTCCGGGGGCTCAAACTCCGGTATCGGATCCCCAACGATCGCGATCATCGATCCGTCCGGGCTCACAGCTATACGGCTGACCGTAATCTCCATGTCCGCTACGTCCGCGACACGGTGCCAATCCCGGTCCACTTCAGGGTCCCACTGATAGATCCGGCTACCCAAGGCCATGAGCAACACCCCCTCGGGGGTCCAGGCATGGAAGTCGCCCCCTCCGACCGCCGCGATGAGTCGGCGGACTTCGCGGGTCCCAATATTGACTTCGCTGATCCACGCCTCGTCGGCCGACACCCTCTCGACAAAGCTCCAGGCGTTCCGATTGGGGATCTTGTGCAGAGAGCGTCCGACTCCGCTGGCGACGACTTCGCTTTCTCCGGTCGTGAGATCCGCGATTCGAACGGTGGGGGGCTCACCGACCACGTAGAGGAGCAGGGTCGACTCATTGCCCCAGGCATGATATCCGACGGCGTCTAGATTTCGGAACAGCACTTCGCCATCCATCCCCTCCATCGTAAAACGCCAGACGTGCTGGGTGGAGTCGGCCTCGACGCGGATGGCGGAAAAAGCTCGATCACCGGGAACGGGAGTGGGTGAATACTCGCTCTCGCTGGTGCGTGTGATCCGGGTTTCGCGTCCGGAGGAGAGGTAGAATCGGTGGATCTCGGTCTGGACCCGCTGGCCGTAGCCATACTCCGTGGTGTACAGCAGTGAACGACTGTCCGGCGTGAACATCGGCTGATTGTCGTACGAGTACGTCCGGTTCGTGACGTTTTGTAAAGGGCCGAGGTAGTGCAGCCCGTCGAAGACTGAGAGTTCAGCCAAGTAGATATCCGGCTGCACCGGGCCGACAGGGACTAGGACGGTGTCCTCCTGCTCCTGGGTAGGCTGAGCCGGCTCTTGGGCCTCCAACCGCAACGGCGTGAGTAGGGCGAGCAGCGCGAGGATCTCCACGGCCCAAACACGAAATCTCACCAGTGGGGTTTCTCCAACCATAGACCAACGCTCGTGGATCTGAGAACCAACGCAGCATGATACCCGGCGCCAGCGAAAACGATTGCCCGATACCGAAGCCGACCTCACCTCGTTAATAGCGGAGCCGGCGGTGGCGCAAGCCTCTCGGTTCTTGGTCATCGGCCTCATTCCCGTATATTGGCTCTGCGTAATAACGTCGGCGCGGGCCCACCGAAGGACCGGAGGGCTGCACACCTGTCCGAAACCCCGGAGCCATGAACCCGGCGAACACCGCTGCGATTGCACAGGCACGAGTGCTGGCTGTGACCGCGCCTGCCGTTGGGGCCGATCCGATGCGCTTTCTTAGACGCACGGGGGCTGGGCCTCAGGGCTTCTGGGCGCGCTCCAATGGCTGGATCGCCCATTCGGGGGCTCTGGCGACGGTGACTGCCGAAGGGACTCACCCGGGAGGACTCTTTTCCGGGATCGAGGCGAACGCTTTGGATCTCTTCGCTCCCGGCTCAGTGCAGGGCGTGGGCGACGCTCCTGGAGTGAGGTTTTTTGGCGGCTTCGCGTTTTGCCCGGAGTACGCCGTGGAAGAGTTTTGGGCGGGGTTTCCGCCGGCGCTCTTTCACGTCCCGGCTCTCGAGCTCGAGTGTCTTTCAGGGCAGGACCCTGTCCTGACCGTGCGGATTCTGGTCGACCCGGAGCGAAACGGGTCCGAATCGACTCTGACCCGTCTGCTGACGCACGCCGGGCGACTTTCCCGGGAGCTCGCCGAGCCGGCGGGGCATGGGCGCACCAATTCCGGTGGATCCGCGACGGCGTCCCTGCCTGCGGTTTCCTTCACTCGAGTCGAATCTGAGCGGTCCCGTTGGGACGCCGCTGTGGGGCATGCCCTGGCTGCGATCGACGAAGGCCGAATCTCAAAGGTTGTTTTGGCTCGGACCCTCGACGTGGTCACGGGGAGTCGGCTGGATCCGATCGAAGTCGTTCGTCATCTGTGGACGGGAAACGGCAGTAGCCACGTCTTCTACTTCGAACCGGAGGACGGATGCGCGCTTCTCGGCGCTGCGCCTGAGACCGTGACTACACTTTCGGGCGGCCAGTTCCATGCCACCGCGGTCGCGGGTACGGTGGCGCGTGGGGAGACGGCAAGCGAGCAGAAGCGGTTGGCGGACCAGCTGTTGACTAGCAAGAAGGAGGGCGTCGAGCATCGCATCGCCCTCGAAGACATGGTCGCCCGGCTGGGCCCGCTGGCCGAGGAGATTCGTGCTCAGCCGGAGCCGCACGTGCTCACGCTGGCCCGGCTTCAACACCTGGAGACAGAGATCCGGGCCCGGCTTCCCGAGGGCACGTCTGCCCTCACGGTGCTGGAAGCGCTCCACCCGACCCCGGCCGTGTGCGGCCTTCCTCGGGACGCCGCGTTGGAGTTGCTCGAAGAGGAAGAGCCTTTCGAGCGCGGTTGGTACGCGGGCCCAGTGGGATGGTTCGATCTGGACGGGAACGGGGTGTTCGTGCCGGCGCTTCGTTGTGCGGTGGTCCGGGATCTCCGATGGAGGCTCTTTGCCGGGGCCGGAATCGTCGAGGGCTCCGATCCCGGCCTTGAGTGGGACGAGACGAGCATCAAGTTCGAACCGATGTTGAGGGCCCTCAGGGCGAGCGGAGCACGATGAGCGACCCGGCGGTCACCACCGCCTGGGTCAGGGCCTTCATCGATGAGTTGGCTCGCGGGGGTATCGAGCATGCCTGCATCGCTCCCGGGTCCAGATCGACCCCGCTGGTCATGGCGTGTGCGAGGGAGGATCGGATCCAGACGTGGGTCCATCTGGATGAGCGGTGCGCAGGGTTCTTCGCCCTTGGGCTCGGGAAGATCACTCGGCGCCCGGCGGCGGTGATCACGACGTCCGGCACGGCTACGGCCAATCTCTTTCCCGCGGTAATCGAAGCGTCACAGGCTGGCGTGCCCCTGCTTATGCTCACCGCGGACAGGCCGCATTCACTCCGGGGGACCGCCGCGAACCAGACGATCGACCAGACCGACCTCTACGGTTCGTTCGTCCGGGCGAGCTTCGATGCCGGCGAGCCCTCGGAGGAGAATCTCCGGAACGTGCGAGCGCTCGCGTGCGAGGCCGTCGACGCGACGTCGGGGGCGGATCCTGGCCCCGTTCATGTGAATTTTCCGTTCGACAAGCCTCTGGAGCCCGCTGAGCTCGGCGAGGAGCGGGCGGCGAGCCTGCGGGAGACGGATCCCGTCGGGCTGGACGGTCAGGCGGATGGTACGCCCATGATTCCTGCCGTCGGGGGGGTTGGAGCCGGCCGGGCCGATGAGGAGGTATGTGCGGTTGCCGCCACCTTGGCGGGGGGCTCCCGCGGTTTGATCGTCGTGGGGCCGGTTGCCGATCCTGAGGCCGTGGGGCCAGCCGTTGGAGATCTGGCCCGCGCCACTGGCTTTCCCGTGCTCGCTGATCCTCTCTCCGGTGCCCGTTTCAGCGAGCACTGCGTGGAGCATGGCGTGACGGCCTACGATCTTTTCCTTCGAGGCCCATTGCCATCCGGCCACCCCCTAGAGCCCGACGTTGTCATCCGAATCGGGCGCGCACCCGTGTCGGCTTCGCTGTTGGCCTTCCTGGGCGAACTCGCCGATGTGCCTCAGGTGAGGGTCACTTCCGGACATGTCTGGAAGGATCACCTCGGTGTGGCCTCGCTCTACGTACGCGCGGAGGAGGCGCCCTTCATCCGGGCCGTGACCAATATGCTGGGTACGCCTAACGCGCCTCCGTCGTGGAGCGAGCAGTGGAGAAGCATCGACCGGGCCGCGAGGCAGGCGGTCTGTGACTTTCGGGCCTCCGAAGTCGGAGAGCCCGGCGAGGGTGCCGTGTTGGCCGCCGTGGTCGCTGGAGTCCCCCAGGGCACGACGCTGTTCGTGTCCAATTCCATGCCGGTCCGTGATCTGGACGCGTTCGGCGGGGGAGGGAAGACCCTTCGCGTTCACGGCAACCGGGGGGCAAGCGGCATCGACGGGATCGTGTCCACCGTCGCGGGGATCGCCGCGGCGAAGGACGGGCGGTCGTCCATCGTCGCCGTCGTGGGCGATGTCGCCTTCTACCACGATATGAACGGTCTCTTTGCGGTCGCCAAACATCGGCTGGACGTTGTGTTCGTGCTGATCAACAACGACGGTGGCGGCATCTTCCATATGCTCCCCATCCGGGATCACGAGCCCGAATTCACGAAGTATTTCGCGGCTCCGCATGGGCTCGACTTTCGCTACGTGGCCGAACTGTACGGGATCTCCTACCGCCGTGTGGAGCATCCGACCGACGTAGCGATCGCACTCGGGGAAGTCCTCGCGGGCACGGGACCACGCATCCTGGAGGTTCGAAGCGATCGTGACCGGAACCAGCACGGCCGCGAAGCCGTGGTCGAGGCGGTGCGAAAAGCGATCGGGGCGCTATTGTAACGCATGCACACTACACGTAGGCGGGCGAGGCCATGAGCGAGCCGGAGTGGAAGGTCGTCAAGGAATACGGGGACATCACGTACAAGAAGGCCGACGGGGTGGCCCGTATCGCCATCAATCGCCCTCAAGTGCGGAATGCCTTCCGGCCGGAGACGCTGCTGGAGCTCCAGGAGGCGTTCAGGAACGCCGGAGAGGACACACGCATCGGCGTCGTGCTCTTCACCGGGGAGGGACCTGCTGAGGACGGCGGGTACGCTTTCTGCTCCGGGGGAGATCAGAGGGTACGCGGCGAGGGA
>CAUZVZ010000041.1:0-19620 GCA_963583605.1 Gemmatimonadales bacterium UBA6960 | reverse complement strand
CTATACACTCGGCGGTAACGACCACCTCTCGGACGTCCGTTCGAGAAGGAATCTCGAACATGACGTCGCGCATGAAATCCTCGATCACGGAACGCAGGCCGCGCGCGCCGGTTCCACGGTCCAGCGTTTTCTTGGCAATCGTGCGCAGCGCTTCTTTGTCGAACGTGAGGCCAATGCCTTCGAGTTCGAACATCTTCCGGTACTGTTTGACCAGCGCGTTTTTAGGCTCTTCCAGGATTTTCACCAACGAGTCTTCGTCCAGGTCGGTCAAGTGGACCGCGACTGGGAGACGTCCAACGAGTTCGGGGATGAGGCCGAAGCGCTGAAGATCTTCGGGCTCGACGTACGGCAGAAGCTCGTCTCGTTCCTCCTCAGAGGCCTTCTCACCAAAGCCGATGCGCCGTCTGCCGAGGCGGGATTCGATGATCTGTTCCAGGCCGTCGAAAGCGCCTCCGCAAATGAACAAGATATTGCGGGTGTCGAGCTGGATGTACTCCTGTTGCGGATGTTTCCGACCCCCCTGGGGCGGGACTGACGCAACCGTGCCCTCCAGGATCTTGAGGAGCGCCTGTTGGACGCCCTCTCCCGAGACGTCCCGCGTGATCGACGGGTTTTCGGATTTCCGGGCGATCTTGTCCATTTCGTCGATGTAGACGATTCCGCGTTCGCACTCGGCCACGTTGAAATCGGCGGCCTGGAGCAAGCGAACAAGGATGTTCTCAACGTCTTCACCGACGTACCCGGCCTCAGTGAGTGTGGTGGCGTCGGCAATCGTGAACGGAACATGGAGGATCCGGGCCAACGTCTGCGCGAGCAGCGTCTTGCCGACTCCCGTCGGCCCAATCAGGAGAATGTTGGCCTTGTCGATCTCGACTTCGTCGAGCACGCCCTGATTGTTGACCCGTTTGTAGTGGTTGTAGACCGCCACGGCGAGTGCCTTTTTGGCGCCCTCTTGGCCGATGACGTACTGATCGAGGAAGTCCTTGATCTCCTGCGGGGTCGGACTCAGGACTGCGGACCCTGAGGACTCTCGATCTTCTTCCTCAGCGAGGATCTCATTGCAGAGGGAAATACACTCGTTACAGATGTAGACGGAGGGACCGGAAATGAACTTCTTGACCGTTTCCTTGGACTTTCCGCAAAAACTGCAACGTAGATGCTTGTCACTGGACATATCGTGCGTCCTCTGCTCGTGCGCGCTTGGTTACTCCTCGTCGTCCTCGTCTGAAGGTTCGAGCTTCGCATGCGAATCTCTCGGACTGGAGCCGTTCTCGACGGGACCCTCGAGTACCCGATCGATGATTCCGTACTCGACCGCTTCTTCCGGACTCATGAAACGGTCGCGGTCCACGTCGTCCTGAACTTGCTCCAGCGACTGACCCGTGTGCTTAGCTAAAATCTCGTTGAGTCGCATGCGTGTGTACAGGATCTCTTTCGCCGCGATCTCGATGTCGGCCGCCGTACCCTGCGAGCCGCCAGACGGCTGATGGATCATGATCCGGGAGTTCGGAAGGGCGCCTCGCTTGCCTTTTTCCCCGGCAGCGACGAGCACCGCGGCCATTGAGGCTGCGATGCCGACTGCGAACGTGGAGACGGGAGCCCTCATGTGCTGGATCGTGTCGTAGATCGCAAGACCGGCATAGACCCCACCGCCGGGCGAGTTCACGTAAAGATATACGTCACGTTCTGGATCCTCAGCGTCCAGAAACAGAAGCTGGGCCACGATGATGTTGGCCACGTTGTCGTCGATTCCGGTGCCTAGGAAGATGATGCGGTCCATGAGGAGCCGGCTGAAAATGTCGTAGCTCCGCTCTCCGCGGCTTGTCCGCTCGATGACGTATGGGGGGTAGATGGGCATGGTTGGTAGGTTGCTCCCGCGGGGTCAGTTTTCGATGATTTCCGACTGTTCTTTGAGAAAGTCGAACACCTTTCGCTCGGTAATCTCGCGCTCCAGTGCCTCGAGCCTCTCGCTCTTTTGCAGATTCGCATAAATCTGTGCGGGCGTGTCCCCGCTTTTTTCGGCGATCTCTTCGATTCGGCTATCGAGTTCTTCTTCGGTCGCCCGAAGATCTTGTATTTCCGATAGGCGGTCGACCGCCAAGATCCGTTTTACCACGTGCTCAGCCTGAGGCGCGATCTGGTCCTTGGCCTCAGTCATCTTCTCCGGGGCGACTCCCTCAGGATTGCCAAGAACCGATTCCACGTAGCGGTCCACCATTGAGACCGGCACCGTAAAGGGGTTCGCTTCCAGAATTGCGTCCAGAAGTTTTCCCCGAACGACTGATTCGGCTTGTTCCTGCGCTTCCTTCTCCAAATCTGCCCGGATTTTCTCCTTCAAGTCGTCGACACCCTCGAAGTCCCCGAAACTTTTCGCGAAATCGGCGTCCAACTCCGGCACTTCGAGGCGTTGCCGAGAGTTCAGCTTGACCAGGAGCTGCTCTTCCTGGCCCCGGCGCTCCTCGTTGGGAAAGTCGTCGGGAAGGCGAACCACGAACTCACCGGATCCCTCGGCTTCGAGCGACTTGATCGCTTCTTCGATGTCGGGGGTGGCGTCTCCTTGACCGAGAATGAACTGGTAGGGCTGCACCTCACCGGCTTCGCCGTCCTCGATCCGCTGGATTTCCACACTCACCGATTCCCCGTCCTCCGGGCGACCTCCATCCAATGGCTGCCAAGTGCCTCTTTCCTCTCGGAGTCGCACGAGGACCTCCTCGAGCTTGTCGTCCACGCCCTCGATCGGAGGCCGTTCAACCTTGAACCCACCGAGCCGCGAAAGCTCGATTTCCGGTCGCACATCGAAGGAGATCGAGAAAGTGAGGTCACGGTCCGGCTCGTATTGGACGTTGCCGACCTCACCCTCAGAAATCGGGCTGAGCTCCTCTTGGCTGAGCGCCTCTCGATAAGCGGCCCCGATGAGCTTGTCGAGGGCCTTTCGGCTCAACGAGTCTCCGAATCGTTTTTCGACCACCGAGGACGGTACGTGCCCCTTACGAAATCCCGGCAGCTTGACGCGCGCGGCGAGCTCACCCGTAAGCCGCTGCCGCTCCGAACTGACAACGCCGGAGGGAACCGTGACGCTCATGGTCCGGCGCCACCGCTCGCCCTCTTCGACAGAAATCTGGAGTTGGGTTCCCTCGATGGCCATTTGCGCTCGTTTCGGCACCTGTCGGCCCTTCAATAGGCCTTGGATATGAATGCGAAAGGGGGGACTCGAACCCCCACGGCATGAAGCCACAGGATCCTAAATCCTGCGCGTCTACCAATTCCGCCACTTTCGCAGAGATGGGGTGTGGAATCGGGTAGATAACTCTCTTCGCCAAAGATAACCGGGCTCCAAAACCCCATCAACGGGACGGCCTTCGACTGGCGGCGCACGACCCGTAGATGCCGAAACACGAAGGGCGCGCCACCCGGAGGCAGCGCGCCCTGTACGCGTATTCGAATCGGTTCGAAACCCTCGGCGGTTACCTCGGCACCCGAACGTGGATGATCAGCCGATTGTCGTTGCTATTAACGAGGTGGAGAGTCACAATCTCCCCTGGACTCACGCCCTCCATAATCCGCTCCACGTCCCTCCTGTCCTCGACTCGCTCCCGGTCGAGCTCAATGATCTTGAAGCCGGGAACGACCCCCCGGCGTGCCGCCGGACCGTTCACCTCAACGTCCGTGATCAGCACGCCGTCCACCTCGTCGTAGCCGAACTCTTGAGCGCTAGCACGATCCATCTCTTCGATTCGGAGTCCGAGCTTTTCGTCCATTCGCTCTTCTTCACGCACGGGTGCCGCGGCGGCCATGGCCACAGGTCGGGCTTGAAGGGGAGCTTCGCCGAGTCGGATGTTCACAGTCAGAGGTGCACCGTCTCGGTACACCCCGACGCTAATGCGGTCCTGCGGGCGTTTCATGGCGATCGCCTGTTGCATCTGCCCCACGCGCCCGATCGGCTGGCCGTCGATTTCGACGATTACGTCATACAGGCGGAGGCCTTGGGCCTCCGACGGGCCGCCCTCAGTGATGGCTGTCAACTCGACTCCCGAGACCGTGGGAAGCCCATAACTCTCAGCCGAGATCTGGTCGATCGCGCGCATCCCGACGCCGAGCCAGGCCCTACGGACACGGCCGTACTCGATCAGATCTTCCGTGACCCGGAAGGCCAGATCGATCGGAATCGCGAATCCGTACCCCTGGTAGTATCCCGTTTGGCTGGCGATGGCGGAATTGATTCCAACCACCTGCCCCCTGAGGTTCACCATCGGCCCACCCGAATTGCCGGGGTTGATCACAGCGTCGGTTTGGATGAAGTCCTCGATGGCGAAACCGGCGTTGACACTCGTTTCCTCATTTTCCTGGAGCCCACGCCGTAGCAAATCAAGCGGGCGTCCGAGCGCGCTGACGATCCCGACTGTCACCGTGTAATCCAGAGGATCACTACCGCCACTGAAGCCCGGGTTGCCGATGGCCACGATCCACTCTCCGACACGGAGCTCGGCCGAACTCCCGAAGTTCAGCTTGGTCAGATTCTCTGCTTCGATCTTGATCACCGCCACGTCCGTAAACGGATCTCGACCCACGACCTCAGCCTCGAAAGAGCGCCGATCCTGGAGAAAAACCGTGAGTTGGTCCGCGTCCTCGACCACATGGTTGTTGGTAAGGATGTAGCCATCGTCGGA
Organism: Gemmatimonadales bacterium UBA6960; assembly: GCA_963583605.1. Taxonomy (GTDB): domain Bacteria; phylum Gemmatimonadota; class Gemmatimonadetes; order Longimicrobiales; family Gaopeijiaceae; genus UBA822. Next base: position 14,953 of record CAUZVZ010000041.1, on the reverse strand, counting down.
GATGATGAACCCGCTTCCTCCTGAGACCCGATCCGGCTGGTCCTGGGGGTTCGGGTTCGGCGCGCGTAAGCGCAGCGCTCGCGGACTGGGAGACGGAGCCTGTCGTCGTGCTGCGATCCGTACGACCGCCGGCGTGACGACCTCGGCGACGCTGACGAACGCGTCGCTGAGGTCGAGCGCCGGCTGCACAGCCTCAATCGGGATCTGTGGCTCACTTCCGATGACGGGCATCGAATAGGACACCCCACCCCACCCGAGGGTGGACGCGATTCCGAGCCCCATGAGAGCAGCAGCCGCAGTGTATAAGGCGACTTTTATTTTGGCGCGAAACGGATCATACATCGACAATTTCCTCAAGCTTCGGATAAAACGCTGACGTGTGCGACCCCGCCCACGCGCGACCTACTACACAACCAGGGACTAGGTGGTCCACTGCATTTTTCCCCATCCCTTGGATCGAGCCCTAGGCCGGGAGGGTTACTCCACTCACTATCCTCGCGGTGCTCACCGCGGGCGTCGCCCTACCTTACTCGACGATTTCGTAGTCGGCTTCTACGACCTCCTCATCGGCGGCATCGGCCGCTGGAGCGTCGCTCTCCTCCGCCTCGGCGCCATCCGCGCCTTCCTCCCCCGTGCTGGCCTCCGCTTCGGCGGCCTGCGCTTTATACATCTCCTGGCCGGCGGCACTGAAGGCTTGCATGAGTTCATCGCGAGCCGAATTAAACGTCGACGTGTCCTCTCCCTTGAGTGCTTCCTTGGCACTCGCAACAGCGCCGTCCAGCTGCTCCTTCGTCGCCTCTGAGACCTGATCGCCCCACTCAGCTGAGTCCTTTTCGACTTGATAGATGAGTGAGTCGAGCTGGTTGCGTGCCTCGACGTTCGACCGGCGCTCTTCGTCCTCACCGGCGTGGGCCTCCGCGTCCTTGACCATTTTCTCGATCTCGCTGTCGCTCAAGCCACTCGATGCCTCAATACGGATCTTCTGCTCTTTGCCGGTGGTGTTGTCCTTGGCTTTTACGTGCAGGATCCCGTTGGCGTCGATGTCGAAAGTGACTTCGACCTGAGGCATGCCGCGCTGTGCCGGTGGTATCCCGGTGAGTTGGAATTTGCCGATCGTCTTGTTGTCGACCGCCATCTTGCGCTCTCCCTGGAGCACGTGGATCTCGACCGTGGTCTGGTTGTCTTCGGCCGTCGAGAAGATTTCGGCCTTCTCAGTCGGGATCGTAGTGTTGCGCGTGATCAGCGGCGTCATCACGCCGCCGAGCGTCTCGATACCGAGTGACAGCGGCGTGACGTCGAGGAGCAGCACGTCGGTCACGTCACCGGCCAGGACGCCCGCTTGGATCGACGCACCCACGCCGACCACCTCGTCGGGATTCACGCCCTTGTGGGGCTCCTTACCGAAGAACTCCTCGACGATTTCCTGGATCTTGGGGATGCGTGTCGAACCCCCGACCAGAATCACCTCGTCGATGGCCGACGGTTCGAGCCCAGCGTCCTCAAGCGCCTTCTTCATCGGCGGCATCGTCCGCTGGATCAGGTCATCTACCAACTGCTCGAACTTCGCCCTCGTCAGTGAATAGTTGAGGTGCTTGGGCCCTTCCTGGGTCGCGGTGATGAAGGGCAGGTTGATGTCGGTCTGCTGCGTCGTAGAAAGCTCCATCTTGGCCTTCTCCGCCGCTTCCTTCAGACGCTGGAGCGCCATCGCGTCCTTGGAGAGGTCGATTCCCTGGTCCTTCTTGAACTCCGTGACCAGCCAGTCGATGACCTTCTGGTCGAAATCGTCACCGCCGAGGTGGGTGTCTCCGTTGGTTGACTTCACCTCGAAGACGCCGTCCCCGAGCTCGAGGACGGAAATGTCGTACGTTCCACCACCGAGGTCGAATACGGCGATCTTTTCGTCGGCCTTCTTGTCGAGCCCGTAGGCCAGAGCAGCTGCGGTGGGCTCGTTGATGATGCGTAGCACTTCGAGGCCGGCGACCTTACCCGCGTCCTTCGTGGCCTGGCGCTGGGCATCGTTGAAGTAGGCCGGAACCGTGATGACCGCCTGTTCAATCTTCTGACCCAGGTAGTCCTCAGCGGTTTGCTTCATTTTCTGAAGGATCATGGCCGAGATCTCGGGGGGGGTGAACGTCTTGTCCACGTTCGGGACCTTGACCTCGACACGCCCCTTCGAGTCGGTCTTGACCGCGTAGGGAACGAGCTTCTGTTCCGCCGTCACCTCGGAGCCTTTGCGGCCCATGAAGCGCTTGATCGAGAAGATCGTGTTTTCGGGATTCGTGATCGCCTGGCGGCGCGCCACCTGGCCCACGAGCCGCTCGCCTTCCTTGGTGAACGCCACCACAGAAGGGGTGGTACGGCCACCCTCAGAGTTGGGGATTACGACCGGCTCACCACCCTCCATGACTGCAACGACGGAGTTGGTGGTCCCTAGATCGATTCCGATAACCTTTCCCATGTCTGCTCCTCAGTGTGCGGTGAGGCCGCGGTGGCCAAGATTCTTATGACGGGCGACGGGCCGGCGTGGTGTGTGTGCCGGGCGTCGGCGATGTGTACCGGTGCGTCGATTTGCAATCATCATGCCGGATAAATGGGCTCATAATCGGCCAAACTGACGGCTTTTCAAGGCCTACGATGCCAGAATGGCAGAGGGCGGAGTCGGTCGCTGGATGCCGATCCGAACGAGGGATCGCCCTGGTCCGCCCAAGTCACTCGTCGCGAGGGCTCTCCGGCACGTCGGGTCGAGGTCCCACGAAGTGGTTGATCGGCCCCCGTCCGGCGCCCAACCCAGGTGCGTTGGCGAGCGCACGCACAACGAAATCCACGGCGGCCGCGGCCGCATCGGGTAGCGGTCGGCCCGCGGCCAGGCCTGCCGCCAGCGCCGCGGAGAGCGTACAGCCTGTGCCGTGCCCAGCAGGTGTGGAGATGCGAGGCCGAGACCAGACGTGCTCCCCCTCCGCGGTCAGCAGCAGATCGACAGCCTCGTCCCCGTCGAAGTGTCCGCCCTTCATGAGAGCTGCTCCGGCCCCGAGGTCGAGGATCGCGCGAGCGGCATCCGCCAGATCACCTGGAGCCTCGACGGGCAGGCCGGTGAGGATGCGCGCTTCATGAAGGTTGGGGGTCACGACGGCGGCCAGAGGGACCAGCTCCCGCCGGATCGTATCCTCGGCATCTCGATCGAGGAGAGGGTGCCCGCTCGTAGAGATCATCACCGGGTCGAGCACATAGTTGGGCAGCCGATGCTCGACGATGGCGTGGGCCACGGTCGCCACAAGGGCCGCGTTCGCGAGCATGCCGGTCTTGACCGCATCAGGCGGAATATCCGTGGCCACGACACGGATCTGTTCGCGGACCATCTCCTCGGGAACGGCGTGCACCGCGGCGACCTCCACGGTGTTTTGAGCGGTCACGGCCGTGACCGCGCTACAGCCGAAAACGCCGAACGCATGGAACGTCTTGAGGTCGGCTTGGATGCCGGCTCCGCCCCCGCTGTCGCTACCGGCGATTGTGAGGGCTACAGGAGGTGGGTTATCCATGGAGTCCACACACTGATCGGAATGCGGATGCTGAGCAAGAGTAGGTGGATAAAGGGACGAAGGGGGTTGCCTCTCTGGTGGATGTCAGTGACCATAACCCTTATGGAACATGCGGCGGCTTTTCAGGAATTGCCGCGGCAGTTCCGCTGAGAGGCAGGACCGCCATTCGTGAGGAGGTAGAGATGCGCCCGCTCCGCTCATTCATCCCAACCCTTAGCATCGTGCTCGGCCTCTGGACAGCGCCCTCGGCCTGGGCCCAGGCGCCGGTCTACCAATCTGAGAATGGACCCTACCGCGTCGTTACCGTCGTGGAAGGTCTGGAGGACCCATGGTCCATCGCCTTCCTCCCCGGGGGTGAGATGCTGGTCACTGAGCAGCCCGGGCGGCTGCGGATCGTGCGCGACGGGGTCCTCCAGCAGGAGCCCATCGCAGGTATACCAGAGGTCCGGTACGTGGGGCAGGGCGGCCTCCTGGACGTGGTACTCCACCCGAACTTCGAGTCCAACCAGCTCATCTACCTCAGCTTTTCAAAACCGAGCGAAGATGGGCGGCAGGGCACGACGGCCGTGGTTCGGGGCAGGCTCCAGGGCAACGGCCTGGAGGACGTAGAGGAGGTCTTCGAGGCGAAGGCGTGGAGCAATACCGGGGGTCACTATGGATCCCGGCTGGCCTTCGACGCCCAGGGCTACCTCTTCATAACAGTTGGTGATCGGCAGGCGTCTCCGGCCATGGCAACTGCGTATCAGCACCCTGCCCAGGATCTCACAAACCACCAGGGGACAGTCATTCGCCTCCACGACGACGGAAGCGTCCCTGCGGACAATCCGTTCGTCGGTCGAACCGACGCCCTTCCTGAGATCTGGAGCTACGGCCACCGCAGCCCACAAGGCCTCGCTATCCATCCCGAGACAGGTGACATCTTCCAGAGCGAGCACGGGCCCCAGGGCGGAGACGAGCTGAATCTCATCCTGCCGGGGCGGAACTATGGCTGGCCCGTCATCGGCTACGGCACGAACTATGGGGGAACCCGCCTCTTCTCAACGAGGGAAGTCAACGGGATGGAACAGCCGCTCCAACACTTCACTCCCTCCATCGCCCCCTCGGGGTTGATGGTCTACACCGGCGACCGGTTTCCGGAGTGGAAGAACAACGTCTTCATGGGAGGAATGGCTCACCCACAGGTCGCCCGGCTGCCTCTCGTAGGTGACGGTGAGGATGTGTATGTCGGGAGGATAGAGCGGCCTCCGCTGATGTTCGGCTTCGGGCGCATCCGAGCTATCACGCAAGGGCCGGACGGCTTGATCTACATCGCGATCGATAATCGCGGGGGCCTCGCGCCGATCGTGCGCCTCGAGCCGAGCGATGAGACGCCAACTGCTGAATGATTGAAGCCAAGGCGGGCGGGACCGACCTGAGGGTGGGTCAGGAACTTCCTCGTGGAGTTGAGGGAGCGGCTGGGGAACTGACCGCTGCACCGACCCACTGAAGCACCAACAACTGTACCCCATTCATTATTTAGGGGATAGGCATTTCAAAGGCCCTTGCCCAAGGAACTCACCTGGTCCCACTGGCTTGCACGTCTTGGTTCTGCCCCTCATCCCGACCGAATAGGTAGCTCTTGCTACTCATGCCACGACGATCTGACCCGATACTTTCAGATTAGCTTTGCCACAGAGAGGGTTAGTCATGTCGGTGCCAACATTTTGGGATTTCGCGAGGGCCATCCAAGGGGGGGATACGGTTCAGGCAGGCAGTATCCTCTCGCAGTTGCTGGATGCGTCCGAAGCCACGGGGCAGATGGCGGCCTCATACTTCAATAGCAAGCTCGAGTTGTAGGTTCTCGTCGGTCTCCCACCCACACCCAAGCGAATCCGCTACGCCGTGTTTCAGGCGAGCAGTTGCTGTCGGACATGATCGCAGCGACACGGGCGTTGGTAGACAACCTTTTTTAGGGCAGATCGTGATGAGGCCTGCAGCGGCACGCCCACCAGCAACGTGAGGTGCGTCCACGCACTGATCGGAATGCGGATGTTGAGCAAGAGTAGACGACAACTCATTGAGCGGCTCAAGACGCGCAAGGGCCGGCCACGCGAGGGGCTCGTGCTGGTCGAGGGAGTGCGCTCGACGGCCGAGGCGTTGGCGGCGGGAGCCGACATCCGCTTTTGGGTCCAGTCGCCTCGATTACTCGATACCGAAGCGGGCCGAGCCCTCGCCTCCACGCTGGCCGGGCAGGGGCTCGAGGCCGAGGAGGTCGACGATTCCGACCTGGACGAACTCTCCGCCACCGAGCACCCACAGGGCATCCTGTGCGTCTGCACGGAGCCGGGACTCGATCTCGGCCACCTCGGCGACCGCGAACCGTCGAGGCTGTTGCTTCTGGATGGGCTGCAGGACCCCGGCAACTTGGGAACGCTCATCCGGGTGGCCCGAGCCTTCGGTGTCGACGCCGTGATTGCCCTGGACGGTTCCGTCGACCCATGGAATCCCAAGGCTGTTCGTGCGGCCGCTGGGGCTGGCTTCCATACGTCCATCGTCCGGGCGTCGTGGGCCGAGGCCCACCGGTGGCTGGAGGAGCAGGGCATCGAGATTCTGGCCGCCGATCCGGCCGGCGACGATGTGCGCTCATTCCATCCGGGCGATTCCTGGGCTCTGGCCGTCGGCAACGAGGGAGCGGGACTGCGCGCCGAGATCGCGTCGGCCTCCTCAAGGAGTATCGCGATCCCCATGCCGGGTAGCGCGGAATCCTTGAATGCCGGGGTCGCCGGGTCAATTCTTCTCTATAGCCTGCTCACCCGTGGGAGTGTAACGCCTTGATCGACGCCTGGATGGTCTCTGCTTTGGCCGGCGTGCTCGGAATGATGATCGGTTCGTTTCTGAACGTGTGCACGTTCCGTTGGCCTGAGGACGAATCGGTCGTCTTCCCCGGCTCCCACTGTCCGAAATGCGGGACGGCCATCCGCTGGTATGACAACGTCCCCGTAATCGGCTACGTCCTGTTGGGTGGGCGTTGCAGGGCATGCCGGGACTCGATCTCCCTGCAGTACCCTCTCGTCGAGTTGGCGACCGGGCTCGTGTGGACGGGCATGTTCAGCTACGCGGGACTCTCCTTTGAGGCCCTGAGGGGTGCCCTGCTCCTGACCATCCTTTTCGGAATCGCCCTCACCGATGCGCGATTCTACATCATCCCCGATCAATTCTCGCTGGGCGGCCTCGTCCTGGGACTAGGACTATCCTTTCTGCCCGGCGGGATCGATCCGCTCGGGGCCCTCCTCGGGGCCGTGCTCGGGTTCGGCCTCATGGAGTTCGTCGCCGTGGCCGGAAAGTGGATGTTCAAGAAGGATGCGATGGGGGGTGGGGACGTCAAGATGATGGCCATGGTCGGAGCGTTCTTGGGCATGACCGGTGTGCTCTTGACGGTCTTCCTCGGGGCCCTGCTAGGGTCGGTCATTTTCGGGCCGATTTCGTACAAGACGCAGAAGCTCGTGCCTTTCGGAATCTTTCTCGCGGCCGGTGCTGCGCTGACTTACGGGTTCGGTTCCGACATCATCGAATGGTACACGACGCACGTGCTAAGGATCTGAGCAGTCCCGCTGGTAGCCACACGAAAGACACACGACTTTGCAATGGCGCTCCATGATGGGACCGCCGCACAGCTCGCACACGGGAGTGCTCGCCTCGCCGATGTGGTCCTCGCGATAAGTTCGTGCTAGCTCGATGTAATGCTGGCTGCCTCGGGCCACCCACTCCGCCGCCGAACCATCCAGCTGCTTTTTGACCTCGCCGGGGACCCCCGCGACCAAACTACGATCGGGAATTTTAGCGCCCTCCAGCACCACCGCATTGGCCGCGATCACGCACTCCGTGCCCACTTGGGCGTTCTGGAGGATGACCGCGTTCATGCCGATCAAGCAGCGGTCGCCGATGGCACAACTCTCGAATTTGGCCCCATGGCCTACCGTGACGTTCTCGCCGATGAGGGTGGGCGCCCAACCCCCGACGTGGACCACGCAGTTGTCCTGGACGCTCGTACCCGCGCCCACCACGATTCCGTTCTCAGCGTGGTCTCCTCTGAGCACGGCACCGAACCAGACGCTCGCTTGCTCCTCGACCGTGACATCGCCGATGAGCACCGCGTTGGGGGCGATAAACGCGGATTCGGCGACTCGGGGCCGTTTGCCGTGGAAGGGAAGGAGGATCGCCATGTCCGGAGGCTCTGCGCGGCTAGCCCGGTTCTTCCCGGTCCGCCAGAGCGATCTTGGTGAGGCGGGCGGTCAGGACCTGGGTGTCTGAAGCCGTCAGGATCTCGATCTTCACGCCCGCCCGTTCCACCGTCTCACCCGGCTCAGGCACGTGCCCCAGCTCTTCGAGGAGGAATCCATTGAGCGAGCGGTGCTCGAGCTGGGGCAGCGCGACGTTGAAGGCGTAATTGATTTCACGGACGTCCATGCCACCGGGTGCCGTGAGCTGTGTCTTGGAAATCCGGATCAGCGTCTCTTCGTCGACGTCCGTTTCGTCGACGATCTCGCCCACCAGTTCCTCGAGGATGTCTTCGAGCGTGGCGAGTCCGTCCGTTCCGCCGAATTCATCGGCGATGATCCCCATATGGATGCGACGGGCCTGAAACTGGTGGAGAAGGCGCGTGAGCGGGAGCGATCCGGGGACGAACAGGGGATCACGGGCCAACTGCGAAACCGTCATCGTGGTTCGGCCCGCGACGTAATTCTCGTAAGCCTCTCGCACGTACAAAATTCCGGAGATGTCGTCCGTCGTATCCCGGTAAACCGGAACACGCGAGTACGGCACCGATTTGAGTTCACCGATGATCTCCTCGAGCGTGAGGGAGTCCTTCCACGCGAAAATGTCCACACGAGGCGTCATGACGTCCCACGCGGTCAGTTCGTCCAGGCGGAAGGCGCGCTCCACCAACAGTTGCTCGTCTTCACCGACCAGCCCCTCCTCCTGCCCCAACTGGCTGAGTTCTCGGACGTCGCGCTCCTCCTGGCTCGACCCGTCCGCGCCCTCAGCCCGGACCATCCCAGCCGCGAGCCAGCGGAACGGCTTGGCGACGGCCACGAGTCGGTTTTCCACCGAGAGAACGGCCGGGGCAGCGGCCAGGGCAAACCGAATCGGGCGCCGCGAGGCCAGGAGTCGAGGGATCCCTTGCCCGAAGATCAGGACAACAAGAGCACCGGCGAGGAGTCCCCACTCGCCACCGGCCCTACCGTGCAGCGTGTACCCCAAGAGAACCACGGCTCCAACGGTCACGGAGTTGAAGAGCGTGTTCAAGAAGAGGAGCGAGGCACGGGTCTGCTCAGCGCGGTTTCTCAGTTCGGCGAGGGCGGCGGCGCCTCGGAAGCCCTCCTCCTCCATGGTTCGGAGCCTCGAAGTTCCGATGGCGAACGTCGCCGTCTCCGATGCGGAACACAGAGAGGAAATTATGATCGACAGGGCGGCGGCGCTCGATAACAGCCAGATCATGCTGGCCTCGAGGGCTTAGGCGGCGCCGGCCTGTCAGGCAGTTCCGTTGTACTCAGCGGTCGGTCACCCGCCTCGATACGGGAAGGCTGTTGAAGAAGTACATTGGGCTGCGTTGGGGATGCCACGGTCTCAGGCCCTAGGCGGAGCGACGACGCCATAGTCGTAGCTCCGGTTAGGAGCTCCAACAACGGGGATGAGCCCGTGCCACCCCAACCCTTCAACGTGCAAGGTCATGCCCTTCATGTTCGTGGGCACAGGGCGGTTGTGCGGTTGATCCTGCGTCTCTCCTCCTCGCCGTAGCGTTGCTACGCCTCGTCGTTCCTTGTCTGAACGCGTACAAGCGCCCCGTGTGCGACCCGCTGTACTTCTTCAACAGCCTTCTGGACCTACGTCCATCCAACCGACTCCTCAAGGAGCTCAGCGATCACGTCCCGTGTGACCCGACCGTCTGCTTCTGCCTCGAAATTGAGCACGATCCGGTGCGCCAGCACTGCGGGCGCGACCGCCCGTACGTCATCGTACGAGGGGATGGGGTCTCCACGGACCGCCGTCATCGCCTTGGCACCGAGCACGAGGTACTGCGACGCGCGCGGGCCGGCGCCCCAGCTGACGTACTTCTGAGACACCCCCGCGGTCTCCTCTAGGTCGGGCCTCGTGGCTCTGGCCAGGTGGACCGCGAAGGAGACGAGCGATGGCGGCGCAGGTACACGTCGCACCAAGTGCTGAAGCTCGATCAGCTCTTCCGCGGACACGACGGGATGCACGTCCGGGTCCTCCTCGCCCGTCGTGCGCATCGCCACCTCCTCTTCCTCCTTCCTAGAGGGGTATCCGATCGGCAGCTCCAGCATGAAGCGATCCAATTGGGCCTCAGGAAGTGGGTAAGTGCCCTCCTGCTCGATCGGGTTTTGGGTCGCCAGTACGAAAAACGGGGGCTCGAGCCTATATGTGTCGCCGGCCGCAGTGACCTCCCGCTCCTGCATGGCCTGGAGCAGCGCGGCCTGTGTCTTCGGGGGGGTTCGGTTGATCTCGTCGGCGAGCACGACGTTTGCGAAGATGGGTCCGCGGACGAAACGGAACACGCGCTTGCCGGTGGCGCGGTCCTCTTCGATCACCTCCGTGCCCGTGATGTCGGTGGGCATGAGGTCGGGTGTGAACTGGATTCGGCTGAACTTCAGGTCGAGCGCCTCGGCGAGGGTACTGATCAAGAGCGTCTTTGCTAGACCAGGAACACCTACCAGCAGCGTGTGACCGTTGGCCAGGAGCGCCGTGAGAAGGCCTTCGACGACGTCATGTTGACCCACGATCCGTTTTTCAATCTCGTTTCGGAGGTCTTCGGCGACCTGGGTCACACGCTGCAGTAGTTCGAGGTCCCGATCCTGTACAACCACTTCTGTCGATGACGTCATCAATTGTTTCCGGCGTCTCTGAAGGAATGCCCGGACCTCTCTGAGCGGCGAATCAAAGGCTCTACCGCACGCCGCGAACTTGACTCCGGCCAGTCCCTCCGTCAAGCGCCGACTAGTCTCTAAATCCCTGCTTTAGACCCGTAAATCTGCGCTTGCTCTTTTTTTCACAAGCGTCTAAATTCTCCTTAGAGTATGGCTTTGCCACCGGAGTTCCAACCGATGTCAGAGGAAGGAAAACCGGCTGAGGAGCGTGGCAGCGACGTAGTTCGCGCGTCCTCCCAGTTTTTGGGTCACGGGATCACGTTCGCCGCTTTGGTGGCGCTGTTTGGATGGGTCGGCTTCAAGGTCGGCACACGAGTTGGGGCCGAATCGCTGCTGATGATCTTCGGGATTCTTTTGGGGGGGGCGGTCGGCTTTTACAACCTTTATGTGCAGGTGGTAACAAGGCCCCGCGAAGAGCAGGGCCGCGAGGAGAGTGGCGACGCTTGAGAGCCCTGTTGCGCTACGCGTTGGCAGGACTCTTGATGATCGCAATAGCGGTCGCGGCGCTCTTCCCGTTTCTGCAGGAGGAAGGGCGAAGGGGAGTCTTGCTGGCGGCCGGCGTCGCTTACCCGGTGCAGGTCGTGGCTTTCGGGATGCTTCTACGGGCCCGAGGCGAGCCCTCCCGTTTCTTCGTATGGTGGGGCGTGGGTGTGGCTGTAAGGATCGGAGTGGTCATCATAGCCGGGCTCGGTGCCCTCCGCATCGCGTCCCTCGGAGCTGAAGCCTTACTGTTGTCCTTGGCTGGATTCTTCTTCGGTCTGTTGTTGATCGAACCGGCGTTCCTCAAGGCCGCAGATAAGGACTCCAGAGATTGATAGAAAGAACAATGAGTCTACTCGAAGTGCTTCCAGAGTACGGCCAGGAAGCGGCACAGGGCGCTGCCGAGCATGCGGCGGAGTCGATGGGCCCCATGCCAATGGACGAACTTCCGGATTTCATCCAGCATCACATCGGCGACGCGAAGGAGATCGAGTTCGGAGGCGGGCATTGGAGCCTCGAGTCCCTCAGCATCGATCCGATCCACATCGGGTCCTTCACCATCGACCTGTCTCCGACGCGTCAGACAGTGATCATGATGGTGGTCGCCGTCCTCATGTTGGCGATTTTCATCCCGTTGGCGGCGGCCCTCCGAAAGAAGCGAAAAGAGAGGGCTCCCAGCGGCTTCGCTAACGCCATGGAGGCACTGGTCGTCTACTTCCGGGATGAGGTGGTACGGGCGAACATCGGACATGGCGCCGACGCCTTTACACCGTTCATTCTCACGATCTTCTTCTTCATCCTGGGGATGAATCTGATCGGCCTCACGCCCCTGGGGATCACGCCCACGGCGAACGTCTCCGTAACCGCCGCGCTGGCGATTGTCAGCTTTATCGTGATCGAAATCGCGGGATTCGTCTCTCTCGGTCCTGTCGGGTACGCCAAGACCATCTTTTACCTACCCAAGGGGCTTCCGGTCTTGATGAGGCCCATCATGCTGGGCATTCTTACACCGGTCGAGTTGATCGGGAAGGTGGCGAAGCCGTTCGCGTTGGCTGTCCGACTGCTCGCCAACATGACGGCGGGCCACACACTCATCCTGCTCCTCATGGGAGCGATTTTCGTGCTTCAGAGCTACCTCGTGGGCGTCGCTGTGGTCGGGATGGCCAGCGTGCTCATGATTCTGGAGCTCTTCGTGGCCTGTTTGCAGGCCTACATCTTCGCGATGCTCACGTCCGTCTTCATTGGACTGATACGTCACGCTCATTAGTCACCGTCATACAACAAAAGGAAACACGATGCTGCACGCACTCGTTACCGTCGTTCAGGAGGCTGCCGTGAATGGGGAAGCAGCCGGAAGCACAATCGGTCTCATTGGCGCGGGTCTCGCGATCGGGGGCGCCGTGCTCGGGGCGGGGATCGGAATCGGCCCTATCGGATCAGCCGCGGCCCAAGGGATCGCAAGGCAGCCGGAAGCCGCAGCGCAGATTCAGACAGCGGCCATCATCTTCGCGGCGCTCGTCGAGGGCACGGCCCTCTTCGGTCTCGGCCTCTCGTTCTTGCTGATGACTCGATGACGCGTAGACCGATGCTTGCAGTTCTCAGGGGGTATGCGCCGGCTCTGCCCATTCTGGTGATTACGCGAGAGGTGGAGGCAGGATGTTCGACTTAAACCCGGGCCTGTCGGTCTGGACAGGGCTCGTCTTTCTTACGCTGCTCGCCATTCTTTGGAGGTTCGCGTGGGGGCCAATTCTAGGGGCTGTGCAGGCCCGCGAGGACGGCATTCAGGATACGCTCGACCAAGCCGCGAATGAGAGGGGTGAGGCGGCCAAGCTTCTGGCGGAGCATCGTGAGCAGATGGCCGATGCGCGGCGACAGGCGCAGCAGATGATCGCCGAGGGCAAGGAAGCGGGGGAGAGAGTCCGGCAGGGCATCGAGGGGAAAGCGCGATCTGAGGGCGACGCGATGATCGAGCGGGCACGGGAGTCGATCGAGCGCGAGAAGGACGCCGCGCTCGACGAGCTTCGGAAGGAGTCCGTGGATCTGGCGCTCGCGGCGGCGGCCAAATTGCTCCAGGAGAGCCTCGATGAGAAGAAGGACCGTGAGTTGGTCATGGGCTACATTGATGAATTGAGTAGCGGGGGAGAGATCAAGGCGTGAGAGACGAAACCGTCGCTCGTAACTACGCCGAAGCGCTCTTCGAGTTGGCGGGGCGCCACGAGGGCGTCGAGGTCTATGGAGAGGGTGTCGAGACCGTCGCGGTACTCATCGACGAGAATGACGACTTCCGCCGGTTTCTGGAGACGCCGAGAATCGCCGTTGCGCAAAAGAAGGCGGTAGTACGGAGCGTGTTCGGTGAGAAATTACCCGCAAGGCTCGTCAACTTCGTGCTGATCACGCTCGACAAGAGGCGGCAACAGCTGCTGAGGGTGATCGCGCGGGAGTACAGGGGCCTGATGGACGAGCATTTCAACCGCATACATGTAGAAGTGACGCTGGCCCGTGCGATGGACGAGAAGTCGATCAAGGAGATGGAGAAGCGGCTGACCGCCGCTCTAGGGAAGACGGCCATCCCACACATCCGGGTCAAGCCGGTCATCCTGGGTGGGGCGATCTTCCGGACTAGCGACACGATTTACGATGGATCCCTACGGCGAAAATTGGACGGTATGCGCCGTAGGCTACTGAAGACTGATCTCCCCACTCCGGGTGAGGTTTGAGGATACAGATCCGGCCGGCTTACGCCGGCTTTTCTGATGGAATGACAGGATTGGGCAATGGCTAACGACTCAGGACTCCGGGCGAGCGAGATCAAGGGCGTCCTCCTTTCGGAGATCGAGAACTACGGGGAAGCGCTTCAGGCCGAAGAGGTCGGTGAAGTCCTCGAGGTGAAAGACGGAATCGCGCGTATCTACGGTCTGACCAAAGCGATGGCCAGCGAGATGCTCGAGATCATTCCGGCCGATTCCGACGCACCCGTGACGGCCCTCGCGCTCAACCTCGAAGAGGACAATATCGGCGCGGTCATCATGGGCGATTGGACCGCCCTCCACGAGGGCGATCAGGTCCGGCGGACGGGCCGCGTGCTCGATATTCCCACCGGTCCGGGCTACATCGGCCGGGTCGTGAATCCGCTGGGCGAGGCGATCGATGGCAGGGGGGCGGTCGAACCGATCGAGGAAAGCCGGCAGATCGACGTGGTCGCTCCCGGCATCGTGATGCGGCAGCCGGTCAAGGAGCCGCTCCAGACGGGCCTCAAGGCGATCGATTCGATGATCCCGATCGGACGCGGCCAGCGTGAACTCATCATCGGCGACCGGGGTTCAGGCAAGACCGCGATTGCGCTCGACGCGATCATCAACCAAAAGGGCACCGGCGTCATCTGTGTGTATTGCGCCATCGGGCAGCGCGCGGGGAGGGTCGCGAGCGTGGTCGAGACGCTCAGGGAACACGGCGCCATGGATTACACGGTGGTGGTGGCTGCGAACGCGTCCGATCCAGCGCCCATGCAGTACATCGCCCCGTACTCTGCGGCGGCCATCGCGGAGCATTTCATGTGGAAGGGGATGCATACGTTGGTCGTCTTCGACGACCTCTCCAAGCAAGCGACGGCATATCGCCAGTTGTCGTTGATTCTTCGCAGGCCGCCGGGACGTGAGGCGTTCCCGGGAGACGTGTTCTACCTGCACTCGCGGCTACTTGAGCGGGCGGCCAAGCTGTCTGACGCGCACGGCGGGGGATCCATGACGGCGCTCCCGATCATCGAAACGCAAGCCGGCGACGTGTCCGCCTACATTCCCACCAACGTGATCTCCATCACGGACGGGCAGATCTACCTGGAGCCCGATCTGTTCAACTCCGGCGTACGCCCCGCGGTGAACGTCGGTATCTCCGTGTCCCGTGTGGGGGGTAACGCGCAGATCAAGGCGATGAAGAAGGTGGCCGGTCGGCTCCGGCTCGACTTGGCGCAGTACCGAGAGATGGAGGCCTTTGCGCAGTTCGGCTCCGACCTGG
>CAUZVZ010000040.1:0-20119 GCA_963583605.1 Gemmatimonadales bacterium UBA6960 | reverse complement strand
CGGCGGAGAGCCTGCCAATTTTCTCGACATTGGAGGCTCGTCGAACCCTGAGAAGGTCGTCTCCGCGCTGGAGATCATCACGTCGGATTCGAATGTGAAAGTGATTCTCTTCAACATTTTTGGGGGAATCACCCGCGGTGACGATGTGGCGCGGGGCATCGTCGAAGCGACGAAGCGCATCGACATCCACGTCCCGATCGTGATTCGCCTTACAGGGACGAATGAGAAGGAAGGGTTGGACATTCTCGGGGAAGCTGGATTTTCAGCGTTTTCGTCGATGGATGAAGTGGTGGAGCGAGCCGTTGAGATTGTGAATGCCGGATAAGTGTGAATGCCGGACAATGGAGTCAATACGAATAGATGGCGATTCTAGTCGACGAAAATACTAAGCTGGTCGTCCAAGGAATTACGGGACGCGATGGATCCTTCCACACGCTTCAGATGATGGAATACGGGACCGCAGTCGTCGCGGGTGTCACGCCGGGGAAGGGCGGGCAGACGTTCGAGGGTTCTGAGGGCGCGAGCGTGCCGATCTTCAATTCCATGGATGAGGCGGTATCTGAGACGGGGGCCAACGCGTCGGCGGTGTACGTGCCACCTGCTTTTGCTGCGAGTGCGGTCGAAGAAGCTGCGGACGCGGGAGTCTCATTGGTCGTGGCCATCACCGAAGGGGTCCCCGTGCAGGATATGGCTCGGGCGCATGCCTTCGCTCGAGACCACGGTGCCCGGGTCCTGGGGCCGAACTGTCCTGGCGTCATCTCTCCGGGTAAGGCTAAAGTGGGGATCATTCCGGGGAACATCGTTACGCCGGGACCTGTGGGCGTGATTTCGCGTTCGGGGACGCTCACGTATGAGGCAGTGATCCACTTGACCAACGCAGGGATTGGGCAGACGACTTGTTTGGGCATTGGCGGTGATCCGCTCATCGGAACCAACTTCGTCGACGCGCTCGAAGTGTTTGCCGGCGACGCCGAAACTGAGGCGATCGTCATGATCGGTGAAATCGGGGGTACCGATGAACAGGAGGCCGCCCAATGGGTGAACGAGCACCTGGAGATACCGGTCGTCGGATTCATTGCCGGCCAGACCGCCCCTCCGGGTCGCCGAATGGGTCACGCCGGTGCCATTATCAGTGGCTCCTCGGGGACTGCGGAGGAAAAAATGAAGGCCTTTGAGGAAAACGGTATCGCGGTGGCCAAGCGCCCCGCTGATATCGTCGACCTGATCCAGGGTGCGCTTTCTCGGTAACGCGCCTGGTTCCTCATCGGAGGACGCATGAAAATCGTTGAAATGCTCCGGCGCGGCGCGATTGTCGTTCCGCTCGATGCGCCGGATCTCCAATGGGCCCTGACGAGTGGGCTCCGAGCCATACCGGGGGTCTCAGACGAGGTGGCCAAGCAGCTCAGGTCCAATCTCCTCGCTGGTGTATCTGGGGAAATTCATCATGTCCACCAACGTGTCGTCGTGGCGCTCGTGGAGTCCGATGCCGTCCAGGATATCTGTGCTGTCGTTGGCGTGTCACCGGCCGGATTTGCAGGGGAGGGGATAAAAACGAGCGCCGACGATCCCGAACCCGAAGCCAGGTCTGAGATGGTCTTGATACTGGTGACCCCCCGGCGTCTCGATGCTCTGAGGGATCGAACGCTCCCGTCCCTGAAGCGGTTCTTCCGTGAAGAAGACAAGGTGGCACCGCTTTTGAACGCCCGATCCGCTGCCGGTGTCTTGAGGATGTCGGTGTTCATGGATCTCGATCCCCATCGGAGTCTTCTTGTGGAGGACGTGGTTGAACCCGTCAAGTATCGGGTATATCCGGATACGCCATACTCTGAGGTGGCCGATCTCATGGTCAGGAGGGAGCTGCAGGCGGTTCCCGTGGTTGGGGAGGACTACGAGTTCCTGGGCGTCATCACGACCGGGGACGCGGTGGAGGAACTCGTCTCGCAGGCCCGGGTCGAGAGCGTCGGTGGGAGTTCTGCGGTCGCCCGCCCGGAGTTGACGGCGAGGGAAATCATGACTCGCACGGTAATGTGCATTTCGGAGGAGCAGGGACTCATCGAGGCGGCGTCGATCATGGTGAATCGGGGCGTCGAACATCTCCCAGTGATCCAAGAGGGAGAAATGGTCGGCCTACTCACTCGGAGGGAAGTGCTTCGGTGGCTCTTCCCCGATACATCCAAGTAAGAGGAATAGACGTAGATGAGTCATACGCTCGGAATCATCAAGCCGGATGCGGTACAGTCTGGTAAAGCGGGAAATATTCTAGCCCATCTCGAGGCCTCCGGCTTTACGGTCAGGGCGTTGCAGATGACCCGGATGAACACGGTCCAGGCGGGCGCATTTTACGCCGTCCACAATGAGCGCCCATTCTTCGACTCGTTGGTGAGCTTCATGACGTCGGGTGCCGTGATCCCCATGGTCTTGGAGGCCGAAAATGCTGTCCTAAGGCTTCGGACCGTGATCGGGGCGACCGATCCGGCCAAGGCCAATGATGGAACGGTTCGCAAGCTCTATGCGGAGTCGAAAGAGCGCAACGCGATCCATGCCTCCGACTCGGACGAAAACGCTGCGTCCGAGATCGCTTTCTTCTTTTCCCAGCATCAACGGCTCGGCCTTTAGGGGGGCTAGCGGGCTGAACGTCTAGTGCCTTTGTCGGGCTCACCGGCGCGTTGACTCCCCCTGGGCCTTGGGATAGTTTTTCGACTATGCTCAAAGTAGATTTGGGTGACTTGGAGAGACGACAGACGCTGCGAGTCGAGGGGAAGATTGAGGCGGACGACAACTTCTTCGAGGGGTTTGAGTTCGTGTTCCAGGAGCCCTTCAACGTCGTTTTGAACGCCGCATGGGCGGGGTCGGGTGAGTTGGTGGTGCGCGGTGGCGTGGTGGGTGCAGTGTTTCAGGATTGCCGCCGGTGCCTCGATCGTGTCGAGCAGCGAATCGATGTCGATATCTCGCTTCTTTTCGCTCCGTCGGATCTGTTGGAAATGGACGATGGCGAAACGTACCGCCTCGAGTTGGGGGTACGGGAGATCGATCTTGGACCGTACGTTCGTGAGGAAGTGGCCCTCGCGATACCCTCGTTTGCTGAATGCCGGTTCGACTGTCGCGGTCTATGCGCTGGATGTGGTGAGAATCTGAACGAGTCCGAATGCAACTGTTCGCCGGGAGGTACGGACCCACGCTGGGACGCCCTCCGAGTACTTGAGAACAAGTGAGTTAGATCGATGGCTGTACCAAAGAAGAGAACTTCGAAGCAACGCAAGCGTAAGCGTCGCACTCATTACAAAGCTGAGCCCGTGGTCATGAATACCTGCTCTCAGTGTGGTGATCCAAAGATCCCCCATCGGGTGTGCCCAAGCTGTGGGTACTACGGTGGAGAGCAGGTGCTAGACGCGGACTTGGACTGAACTGAGAGACGGCATCTAGGTGCGGATTGCTCTGGACGCCATGGGGACCGACGCGGCCCCCACGGCTGAGGTGGCCGGCGCCGTAAGCGCTCTCAAGAGCTCTGAATCGGGCTTCGAGGTCATCCTGATCGGGGACTCTGCCGTGGTACGGGCGGAGCTCGCCAAGCACACCGGATTTCCGTCCGACAGACTGAGCATCGTTCACGCCTCAGAGCGGGTCCTACCGGGCGAGCCGCCCTCGACGGTCCTGAGACGCAAACCCGATTCTTCTATCGCCATCGGCGTGGGCCTTCATAAGGAGGGGAAGGCAGACGCTTTCATCAGCGCCGGTTCTACGGGAGCCGTCATGGCGGCATCGCTCCTCCTCCTTCGGCCGTTGGAGGGAGTGGATCGTCCGGCCATCGGCACAGTGGTGCCGAGCGCCGGTGGTCCCCTGTTGCTCTTGGATGCCGGAGCGAATGTCGACTGTAAACCACACCAACTCGTTCAGTTTGCGCACTTGGGAAAAGTGTACGCGCAGGACTTGATGGGAATCGCCGATCCTCGCATCGGCCTTCTCAACATTGGCGAAGAGCCGAAGAAAGGGGACGACCTGACCGTGGCGGCGTACGAGGCCCTGGTGGAGAGCGGTCTCAACTTCGTCGGCAACGTTGAAGGCCGTGGCATTGTCGAGGGTGGATGCGACGTGCTCGTGTGTGACGGATTCGTCGGGAACGTGCTTCTCAAGTTTTACGAATCTGTGGCGACCTTCATCGTGGGCCTGCTGACGAATGCGTTGGGTGAGGCCCACGCCAGCCATGATCTCGAGGAGGTCTTCCGACTGTTGGACTATACTGAGACGGGCGGCGCGCCACTGCTCGGAGTGAACGGAATTCCCATCATTTGCCATGGCGGGTCACCGCCGAAGGCGATCGAGAACGCGATCCGTTTGGCGGACAAGGCAGCCAAGGCTTCGATGGTATCTCACTTCGTACGGGAAATGACTCACCCCATCGAATCCGGCAGCACGGTTTGACGGCGACGAGCTCGTTGGTCGAAATCGTGTCGACGGGCCGGTTCCTGCCCGACAATGTCGTCACGAATCGAGATATGGAGTCGATCGTAGATACCTCCGATGAGTGGATCGTCGAGCGGACCGGAATCCGGGAGCGCCGCATCGCACCCGCAGATATGACCACCGCTGATATGGGTGCGGGTGCCGCTCGAGTCGCCCTGGAACGAGCTGGTCTGGCGCCCGAAGACGTCGACGTTCTGATCGTTTCGACAGCGACACCCGACCGCTTGCTTCCCGCCACTGCTTGCGATGTCCAGGCCCTCATCGGCGCGACGAATGCGGTCGCCTTCGACGTTGCCGCCGCGTGCACGGGCTTCCTCTATGCGCTCACCGTAGCCGAGGGATACATCTCCACGGGTCGAGGGGAAATCGCTCTCGTCGTCGCTACGGAGAAGATGAGTTCCATCATCGATTGGGAAGATCGCTCCACTTGCGTGTTGTTCGGTGATGGTGCGGGTGCCGCGGTCGTTCGGAGTGCGTCGGGCGAGCGAGGTCTCCTGGGTACCCACCACCAATCTGATGGAAGGCTGGCGGACCTCCTCTACCGGCCCGCGGGAGGGGCCGCGATCCCGATGGACGAAAACGTGCTTCGAGATCGAAGCCATCTCATACGGATGTCGGGGCGGGAGGTCTTCAAGCATGCCGTACGTGCGATGGCGAACAGCTCTGGACAGGCACTGGAACGATCGGGGTGGGACCTGGAGGACGTGGACTTGGTGTTCCCTCATCAGGCCAACATCCGAATCATCAAGGGTGCCGCGCGTTACGCGGGGCTTCCCATGGAGAAGGTGTTCGTGAACGTCGACCGGTATGGGAATATGAGTTCGGCGACCATCCCGGTGGCGATGGACGAGGCGATCGAGGAGGGGCGGTTACAGCCCGGCATGAAGCTCTTACTCGTGGCATTCGGGGCTGGACTGACCTGGGGCGCCATGGCTGTCCGCTGGTAGGAACGGGCGGTCAGAGCGACCGCAACGCGGCCCACTGTACTCCTTCAAGAGCCTTCTGATGATGTCCCTTGCGCTTCTCTTCCCAGGACAGGGCTCCCAGTACGTCGGAATGGGTCGATCTCTGGCGTGCGACTATCCTGAGGCCGCCCGGGTGTTCGAAGAAGCGGATGATGTTTTGGGATTCTCCATTTCCAAGCTCGCTTGGGAGGGTCCTGAGGAGGATCTGGTACGCACGAAAAACGCCCAGCCGGCCATGCTCGTCCACTCCACCGCCGTATACCGGGTCATCCAGGACCGCATCGGCGAAATCGGACTGGCCGCGGGGCATTCATTGGGTGAATTCTCCGCGCACGTCGCGGCGGGGACACTCGATTTCGCCGTCGCAGTGATTACGGTGCGCCTGCGTGGAGAGCTGATGTATGACGCCGGAGTCGAGCGGCCCGGTAGTATGGCGGCCGTGATCGGGTTGGATGACGAGGCCGTCGTTTCGGTCTGTGAGCAGGCGGAGGAAGAGGCAGGCGTCTGTGTCCCGGCGAATTTCAACGCCCCGGGCCAGGTCGTCATCAGCGGAGATCTGGTAGGTGTTGGGCGGGCCATGGAGCTTGCGGCGGAGTTGGGTGCCAAGCGCGTGGTGCGGTTGAGTGTTTCCGGGGCGTTTCATTCCCCCCTGATGGAGCCGGTGGCGGTGGAGTTCGAGCCTTGGCTCGAACAGCAGTCGTTCCACGATCCCGGGTTCCCCATCATCGCGAATGTCACCGCAGAGCCGGTATCGACAGGAGACGCTGCAAGGGCGTTATTGGTGCAACAACTCACCACTCCCGTACAGTGGGCGGCGTCTGTCCTCCATATGGCTGAGTCCGGTGTGGACCGATTCCTGGAAATCGGGCCCGGGTCGGTTCTACGTGGACTGAATCGGAGGATCGTAAAACCCGTCCCGTGCGCATCTCTGGGTGAGCCGGACGATCTCGAAGTATGGGAGCCTTGAAGGGATCTTCAATGAAAGAACTCGACGGACTGGTTGCGATCGTCACTGGAGGCTCACGTGGTATTGGGCTGGCGATCGCACAGGAACTCGGGCACGCGGGCGCCAAAGTGTCCGTCGTGGGCCGTAACGGGGAGGCGGCCGAATCGGCGGCGACTTCCCTCGAGGGGGCCGGTCACGAGGGTTACGGATGTGACGTCAGCGACGCAGAAAGCACCAAGGCCGTCGTGGCCAAGGTAGAAGAGGACTTGGGGCCAGTCGACATCCTAGTCAACAACGCTGGCATCACCCGGGACAATATCTTCATCAGAATGAAGGAAGAGGAGTGGGATGAGGTCCTCGCCGTCAATCTCAAGGGGGCATTCAACATGACGCGCGCGGTCGCACGTGGGATGATGAGGCGGCGGAGCGGCGTGATCTTGAACATCACATCGGTGGTTGGAATCGTGGGAAACGCCGGCCAGGCGAACTACGCTGCCTCCAAGGCCGGCCTCATCGGATTTACGAAGAGCATAGCGAAGGAGCTTGCCCCACGAGGCATCCGTTGCAACGCTATCGCGCCGGGCTTTATCACGACCGATATGACAGCGGCGTTTCCTGAGTCCATGGTGGAGGAGTTACAATCGCACATTCCGCTCGGGCGTTTTGGCGATCCCGGAGACGTGGGCGGACTGGTGCGCTTTCTTGCGGGACCTGCGGCCCGCTACATTACCGGCCAGGTCGTCGCGGTAGACGGAGGGATGGCCATTTAGGGTGATCATGATCTAGATGGTTCAAGTCGACTTAACACGTTGGGACTCACTTTACGGAGGCACCATGGCTGACAACACTGCCGCGAAGGTCAAGGAAATCATCATAAACGAATTGGGAGTGGACCCGGAGAAAGTCACTCCTGAGGCTTCCTTCGTGGACGACCTCGGGGCTGATTCCCTGGACACGGTGGAGCTCGTGATGGCTTTCGAGGAAGAGTTCACCATCGATATTCCAGACGAGGATGCGGAGCAGATGCGCACTGTGGGCGAAGCCGTCGCCTACATTGAGAAGCACGGGGAGTCGTGAGCCTGCTGAAATCTCAGCTGTAAATGCGTTTTGGCGATGAGTGATAGCCGTCGTAGAGTGGTCATCACAGGGCTTGGGGCGCTCACCCCGGTGGGGAACGACGTGCCTTCCACCTGGGCGGCGTTACTCAAAGGGAAGAGTGGGGCGGGACCCATCACTATTTTCGAGACCACCGAAGAATACGTGACCCGAATCGCTTGCGAAGTGAAGAATTTCGACCCGCTTAATCTTCTGGACAAGAAAGAAGCGCGCCGGTACGACCGTTTCGCGCAGTTCGGCGTCTGCGCTGCCGTTGAGGCCATGGGAGACGCTGGACTCACGGGCCCGCCTGAGGGCGTCGCCGCCGAACGTTTTGGGGTGATCTTCGGCAGCGGGATCGGCGGCATCTCCACCATGGAGGCCCAGCATGATGTGATCAGGGAGCGCGGTCCGGGCCGAGTGAGTCCTTTCTTTATTCCCATGTTCATTCCCGACATTGCGGCAGGCCTGATTTCAATCCGCTTCGGCGCGAAAGGGCCGAACTACGCCACGGTGTCGGCGTGCGCGTCGGGCGCACACGCGATCGGGGATGCGTTCCGGTTCATCGAGCGCGGTGACGCCGACATCATGATCGCAGGCGGAGCTGAGGCGACGATTACTCCTCTGGCCGTCTCAGGCTTCGCGTCCATGAAGGCGCTGTCGACGAGGAACGACGATCCGGAGGCCGCATCCCGACCCTTCGATGCTGGTCGCGACGGGTTCGTCATCGGTGAGGGAGCGGGCTGCGTCATATTGGAGGCGTTGGAAACGGCGGCCGTGCGCGGTGCGACGATCGTGGCGGAGGTGGTCGGATATGGCGTGTCGGCGGACGCGTACCACATCACGATGCCGGCACCGGAGGGAAAGGGCGCTCAAGACGCGATGCGCATGGCCATGGATGACGCGGGCGTGAGCGCCGGGGACGTGGATTACATCAACGCCCACGGTACCTCGACTCAGGTCAACGACCGGAACGAGACGGCGGCAATCAAGCAGGTGCTGGGAGATGCGGCGTATTCGATCATCGTGGGTTCCACGAAATCGATGACGGGGCACTTGTTGGGCGCAGCGGGCGGCGTCGAGGCCGTCGTAACGGCTCTGGCATGCCAGCAGGGCCGAACACCTCCCACGATCAACTTGACCGATCCTGATCCGGATTGCGATTTGGACTACGGCGCCCACGGCGTCGTGGAACGCCCAGTGGGGGTCGCTCTCTCCAACTCCTTCGGATTTGGTGGACACAACGCCTGTTTGGCGTTCCGGGCCTGGGGAGGGGACTAAGGGTCTGGGCTCGATGAGGATCGGTTTCGGATACGACTCGCACCGCTTCGACGGGGCACGTCCTCTCGTTCTCGGAGGGGTCCGGATTCCGGATTACCCAGGCCTTCTCGGACACTCCGACGGCGACGCCATCGCCCATGCGGTCACGGACGCCTTGCTCGGCGCCGCGGCTTTGGGTGACATAGGCCGGCATTTCCCCCCCTCCGAGCCACACTGGAAGGATGCAGATTCCATGGAATTGCTGGCGCGCGCGGTCCAACTCATTCGTGAGTCCGATCTCCGGGTCTGCAATCTCGACGTCACGGTAATCACCGAGCAGCCCAAGATCGCCCCCAGCGCGCAGGAGATGGTAGCGAGGCTCTCCGAAGTGCTTGGTACTGCCCCTGAGTGGATTTCCGTGAAAGGGAAGACGAACGAGGGCATGGGCTGGATCGGGGCGGGGGAGGGCATGGTGGTGCACGCGGTGGTACTTCTAGAGCCGTCAGGAGACGATGAAGCCAGTCGGCGTGACGGGGACGGAATCTCTTCAACGGACCCCTAGAAGGAGCATCGGAAGTGTTGGGCCAGATTCTCGTTTGGCTACAGGATGTGCCCCCTTACCTGTTGTATGCGGCGCTAGGCGCGGGGGCGGCCATCGAGAACATCGCTCCCGTGATTCCGGCTGACACCTTCGTTCTGCTCGGAGGTTTCTTCGCCGCCCGAGGGCTCGCGAGCGCGGGAGTCGTCTTTCTCGTGACGTGGGCATCGAACGTGGTTTTTGCCCTCGTGGTCTACACGGTTGCCTACCACTACGGCGACACATTTTTCCAGACGCGAATCGGGCGATACCTGCTCGACCCGAAGCAGGTCGAGGTCGTTCGGAGGTTCTACGGGCGTTGGGGCGTGCCGGCGATTTTCTATACGCGCTTCTTACCGGGGCTGCGGGCGGTAACGCCTGTGTTCGCGGGCCTAATTCGACAGCGCCCGGTCTCTGTGGCGGTTCCACTGGTGCTCGCGTCGGGGATCTGGTACGGAGCCCTCGTCTGGATCGGAGCGTTCGCCGGGCGCAATGTCGACCAGCTATTGGGGATACAAGACCTCCTGAACTGGACATTGACCAGCATCGCGGGTGTGATCGGCGTTCTGCTGGCGTGGTGGTGGTTGCGATCGCGCAGGAGGCACAAGGCGGACGTCGTCTCAGAGCCGCCCCGGGCCTGGCCAGTATCGGGACGACCAGGAACGATCGAATGAATGAGGCAATCGCGTTTCGGGCTGAACTCTACGCCGATTATTTGAATTTCGAACGGGGGTTGTCGCCGCTCACCGTCAGCGCCTATGGACGGGAGCTCGAGAAATTCATCGTCTTTGCGACGGAGAGAGGACGGCCCGATCCAGCGTCCGTTGGTGGGGATGACGTGCGAGACTACGTCTTCCACTTAAGCGACCTCGGTCTGGCCCCCACGTCCGTGCGCCGCGCCCAATCGGCGCTCCGCACCTATTTCAGATTTCTCCTGGAGGAGGGCGCTCTACCAAGCGATCCGACGGAGGGACTTCAAAGCCCCCGCGTCGCCCGGCCCCTTCCGGACGTCCTTGATGCCGCCGAGGTCTCTGCGTTGCTGCAAGCGCCTCGACTGGATTCGTCGGTGCACTGGCGCGATCGGGCGATTCTGGAATTCCTCTACGCCACCGGGGTGCGCGTCTCGGAGCTCGTGGGCCTTCGCCTCACCAATCTCGATGTGGATGAGGGATTGTGTACGGTTTTTGGAAAAGGCTCCAAGGAGCGGATGGTTCTGCTTGGACGCCCAGCGTGTGTGGCGCTTTCCCGCTACCTCTGGGAAGTGAGGCCGGCCTTGGAGAAGGGTAAGGGCGGCGGCTGTGTGTTTCTCAACCAGCGGGGGCGACCTCTATCCAGGGTGGCAGTGTGGAAAATCGTAAAGGACGGTGCGCGCTTCGCGGGCATCGAACGAAAGGTATCTCCGCATGTGCTGCGGCATACGTTCGCGACGCACCTCTTGGAAGGAGGTGCGGATCTGGTGGCGGTCCAGGAGCTTCTGGGTCATGCGGACATTTCAACAACCCAGATCTATACGCACTTGGATCGTAAGTACCTTCGCGACATGCATCGAAGGTACCACCCAAGGTCCTAGAAGGGTGATCGGAAAGGGGGGCGGGTCGCACACAGGGCGCTTGTGCGCGTTGAGAGACGCAGGATCAACCGCACAAGCGCCTTGTGCCCACGAACAGGGAGGGCATGACCTTTACAACGTTGAAGGGTTGGGGTGGCACGGCCTCATCCCCGTTGTTGGATCTCCTAACCGCAGCTACGACTATGGCGTCGTTGCTCCGCCTAGGGTATGGGACCGTGGCATCCGCAACGCGACCCGACCCCCTTTCCGATCACCCTTCTAGGCTACGTTCTCAGCACTTTGCCGATTCGCCAGCGGGGAGGACGGCCCCGAAGAGGAGTGATGTGAAGCCGCTTAGCGAATATCGATCGCGCTTGCGGGGACGGAGGACTGACCCACCTGATTCGCAGCAACGAACAATTGGGCTTGGGTTTCGCTCTCGCTCAAGAGTCGCACGGCTTCCGCGAGAACCGGATCACGCTCCGCACGAAACTCCATGGCCCGTCCCATCAAGTCCATGCGGATCGCAATACGCTGAATGATCAAGTACTCCAAGTATTCCCGCACGTCGTCATTGTCGAGATACGTGCGATCGACTCCTCCATCGTCGAGCCCGGCCAGGAAATCTTCGAAAGCGGCAGGATCGATCGTCGGGTCGGCATTTTCGGCACGGAGTCTCTCAGACTGAGCGAAGGCGAACTCCTCGATGCGCAGGTTCATTGGAACACGGACACCGGCTGCCTGAGAAGTGAACTCGCGCTCGATTATCGTGAGGGTGTCGTTGCTGATCTCGATATCGGGGAACACGCCGCCTCCACCGACCAGTTCACGCCCCGCTTGGGTCGTGACCACGGGAAAGGTCTCCGGATCTTCGGGCAGAGGTCTACCCTGAGCCGTCCGGGGCCGATGGAGGGACCTCCCCAGCGGCGTATACCACTCGCCGGTCGTGAGTCGGAGATGACGGGTCTCGGTGAGCCTGAATACGTTCTGGAAGACGCCCTTTCCAAAAGTCCTCTCGCCGATGACCAGAGCTCGGTCATGGTCCTGCAAAGCCCCGGCGACAATCTCAGAAGCGGATGCGGAATACTGATCGACAAGGACGATGACCGGCTTGCCCGGTATGCGGTCGGGAGACTCGGCGGTCCACGATTCATCCAGGCTGCGGTTGGCTTCACCCGGAACTCGGCTTTCAGCGCTGGCAAGGCGAGCCCCTTCGTGGAGGAAAAGATCCGAGATGCTGAGAGATTCGTCCAGGTATCCCCCTGGATTGCCCCTCAGGTCGAGGATGAATCCCCGCGCGTCTTTGAACTCAGAAAGGTACGCCCCCACTTCATCGGCTGAGCCACGAGCGACACGGTTTAGCGAAATATAGGCGACGTTCGAGCCCACGAGGTCCGCGTCGGCGGCTGAGACGTGCACGGTGTCCCGGCGCACAGTCGGCCTGAGCGGAGTGGTGAATCCCTGGCGGACGATCGTAAGGTTGACCGTCGTTCCCACTTCGCCACGAATGGCGTTCGACGCGTCGCCGGTCGTCCATCCCTCCGTACTTTCCTCGTTCACCGCAATGATCAGGTCCCCGAGCTGGAGGCCCGACTCCCAGGCGGGAGTGTCCGGGAATACCGCCGTAACGGTGATGATTTCGTTCAAGGTCGTGATCTGAACGCCGATGCCCCCATAGTTGCCGGTATTGATTTCCTGAAAATCGTCGTACTCATCTGGCGTGAATGCCTGCGCATACGGGTCATCGATCTCTGTGATCAGCCCTTCGACGGCACGGAACCAGAGGGTCGAGTCGGAAAGCTCTTGGAGACCGTAGTCACGAATGGCCTGAAAAACAGCCAGGAATTCCTGAGCACCCGGGGCCGCGGCTGGCTGCCTTTCGGAGCGGCGCCGTCCCCCATTGTCCTGCGACTGGACCGCAGAAGGCAGCCCCAAAACGAGGGCCAACACCAAGCTGAGCAGAGTCTTACGGATCATCGTTCCCTTACGGGTAGGCTGCGGTCGTGACGAACTTCTAATAACCTCATGGAATCCTGCGTCGTTCCGGCCAATACGCAAGGGTCTTCGGCTTCGACCACCGAATCCTTACTTTGTCGAGGGGCAGTCGAGATACAGTCGAAATACGTTTTGATCGTCGACGTGCCCGGGAGACGTCGCTAATGATACGACCGACAGGAGGGTCTAAGCTACGGGTGGGGCTCGCCCAGTTCAAGCCGAAAAAGGCCGATGTCGAGTCCAATCTCTCCCGGATTCGCGAGGTCGTCGCCGAGCAGGCAGGGACTGTCGATCTCTTGGTGTTTCCGGAGGCGAGCCTTACCGGATACTTCGTGGAGGGTGGCGTTGCCGAAGTGGCGCTCTCGGCGACGGACGTGGCAAAGGCCTTGGGCGAACTACCGGAGGGGGCTCCGGACGTGGTGCTCGGCTTCTTCGAGCGGCACCGTCGGAGGCTCCACAACAGCGTGGTGTATGTGACGCCGGGCGAGCGAGGTTTCGAGGCGACCCACGTTCACCGGAAAATGTTTCTGCCCACCTACGGCGTCTTCGATGAGGCGCGCTTCGTGGAGGCCGGAAAGACGGTCCAAGCGTTCGATACCCGGTTCGGGCGCGTGGGGCTCCTCATCTGTGAGGAAATGTGGCACTCGCTTCCGCCCACCATCCTGGCTGTTGGGGGCGCGGAGTTGATCGTCGCAGTGAGCGCGTCTCCGGCGCGAGATTTCACTCCGGGTGGGGAAGGGCGTCCCCACAACCTGAGTCGATGGGACGCCTTGGCCCCGGCCACCGCGCTCGAGCACGGTGTGTTCGTGGTGGTGAGCCAACTCGTCGGCTCGGAGGGGGGAAAGGTCTTTCCGGGTGGGTCGATCGCGGTCGCGCCGGACGGCTCGATTCTGGCGCGCGGGCCGCTCTTCGAAGAATCTGTGACCGTAGCTCAGTTGGAGTCGGCGGCCTTGGACCGAGCGAGAGTGGCGTCGCCTCTTTTGTCCAATCTAGAGCAGACGCTTCCCCACTTGCAGAAAGCGCTGACTGACGCCCACAGCGCTGCGCAGGCCCCCGCCTCAGACAGCGTCGGCGCGGCGGAGACCGAACCCGCACTCGAACCGGTGGAGACGACTCTACGCGACCTCGCACATCCGCCCGTCCATCCCGAAGACGACACGCTGCTCGATCTGGATCTTCCCCTCGTCGAGAAAGCCTTGCTGGAATTCATCCGGGAGGAAATCGTTCGTCAGCGCGGCTTCGAGCGTGTGGTGATCGGTCTATCTGGGGGCGTGGACTCGAGCGTGTCGCTCTTCTTGGCCGTCCGCGCCCTCGGTCCTGAGAACGTGACGGGCTTTCGCCTTCCTTATGCCACATCGAGCCAGGACAGCTTGGACCACGCGGCTCTCGTGCTGGAGGCGTCCGGCGCTGAGGGCCGCACGATCAAGATTACTGAGACAGTGGACGCGTACATCCAAAATTATGAGGCCGACCTTTCGCCCCTTCGCCGTGGAAATTTGGCGGCTCGCATCCGCTCGATCATTCTCTTCGACCAGTCCGCGAAGCTCAGAGCGCTGCCGCTCGGTACGGGAAACAAGTCGGAACGCCTCCTCGGGTACTACACGTGGCATGCCGACGATTCTCCCCCGATCAATCCGCTCGGCGATCTCTTCAAGACCCAGGTCTGGGACTTGGCCAGGCGCCTCGGTGTGCCGGATGTGATCATCGACAAGCCCGCGTCGGCCGACCTGGTCCGTGGCGTTCATGACGAGGATGAGCTCGGCATTTCCTATCATCGAGCCGATCCGATCCTCCACTGGCTCCTCCAGGGCTATACGGTCGACGAACTCAAGAGCATGGGAGTCCCGGAGGTCGACGTGGATCGCGTGTGGGGTCGGCTGTCGGCGACCCATTGGAAGAGGGAGTTGCCAACGGTCGCGATGTTGTCGTCCACCGCGATCGGGGAGTTCTATCTGAGGCCGGTCGACTACTAGTTCGGGAGTCCGCTCAGGATCTCAGGGTGATTCGCCATCCCCCCGTGCCCTCGACCTCAAGTCACCCGATTCCCGCGACCCTCCTCCGGATACTCTCCATAAAAGGTAACGGCGTCAGCTCCCCATCGATGATCGACGCAAGTTCCTCTTCCTCCCGCCAGTGCGCTTCGACCTCAGCGAGTTTGAGCTCCAGCAGGCGTTGCTCGACCGTGTCGTTGACCGCGATCTCCAAGGCGATCGCCCCGTTACGCTGAAGATCACCCAGCCTTCGTCCATCCTTGATGACTAGGCGCGTTAAGCTCTCCGGGCTCCCCACCTCTTCGATGAGCCGCGTCGCCGACCGAACACGCTTCTCAGAGGCCCCGGTGTGATGGTGATAAGCGAGCAGCAGCCTCGAGACGCGATCGCCCTCCTTGCCTCGAAGGTGCAGACCCCCTTCGCCGAGGTCCCCACAGGTCGGGCATCGCTGGGTCACGGACAGGGCATCCCCTGGGGTGGTCCCGGGTGACAGAATCAGCTGTGCACGATCCCGATAGGCGACACTCCGTAGAACTTGTCCACAGCGGGGGCATTGCTGGTTTCCACGCCAAGCGACTCCGCCAAAGCGGAGCCATCGGGCGGCGTGTGTCAGCTGCTGTGGTGCGTTTTCCCAGATAATCCACGCGCTGAGCCAGCCGATTCCGCCACTGGCCCACCCTCCCGCAATGGCCGCGCCAGCGGCCGCCGATCCGATGAAGGTGAGTTTTTGATGCCGCGCCGCTCGGTTCGTGAGTTCTCGCCCGTACCTCCACCAAGCTTCCTCAGTGAGGTTGGCCCGGCCCACCCGAACGACATCAAGGTCGCCCGCGCGCAGAAGGGCGACGTTGTCGGTTTGTGAGAGGAGCTTCGCCCGGTCCTTTACGGTCTTTTCCAACTCCTCGAGGGCCTCCCAACGTTCTTCGATGGGGGCGAGCGACCACCTCTTGCAGAACCGGCAGACGGCCCATAGGCGTCCACGTTCGGCATCGTACGCGACGCGGGTGGACGTCGAGAAGTATTCCAACTCCTCGTTCGGTTGGAACGGCGTATGACAAACCAAGCAATGTGTGAACAAGGGCGTCTCCGTGGCCCGAATCCCGGGGAGCACGACCCGGAGCACGTTTTTACACCCTGCCTCCCCCCCTTGTTACGCGCGGACCAGGATGATTCTTTTTGGGCATGCTATTGGTAATCGACAATTACGATTCGTTCACTTTCAATCTCGTCCAGTTCCTGGGTGAGTTGGGCGCGGACGTCGCAGTATGCCGAAACGACGAGCGAAGCGTCGAAGAGATTCGGGCGCTGGCGCCGTCGCGCGTGGTGGTTTCTCCAGGCCCGTGCACGCCGGCCGAAGCCGGCGTAAGCATTGAACTGTTCCGATCCCTGGATCCGGCGATACCCATGCTGGGCGTATGCCTGGGCCATCAGGCGTTGGGGGAGGCGTTCGGCGGCAGGACCGTACGGGCAGAGCGGGTCATGCACGGAAAAACGGCACCGATCCGGCACAACGGAGAGAGGATCTTTCAAGGGATCCCGTCGCCGTTCACGGCGGCGCGCTACCATTCCCTGGTGACGGATGGGGCCGTGCTTCCGGAAAGCTTGATTCCGGTGGCGTGGAGTGAGGGCAAGGACGGCGTCGAAGAGATTCAAGCGATCCGGCACCGCGACCGGCCGGTTTGGGGCGTACAGTTCCACCCTGAGTCGCTGTTTTCGGAATACGGCGAGACGCTTCTGGCGAATTTCTTGGCTCTTTGAGCCCATCGGGACCATCGCAGACTGTCCTACGTAGGGGTCAGGCGTTGCCAACCGTACGCTGCTTCGAATAACTTGCCTGCCGTGATATTTGTGGTAAATGGCATCGCTTCGTGCCCAGGTTTGGGCCGGTGAGCAGTCGCGTTTTGGGCATCGTCCCGGCACGGCTGCGGTCTACCCGCCTCCCCAACAAACCCCTCTATCCTCTTCTCGGTAGGCCCCTCATCGAGTGGGTCTGGCGCCGCGTGGAAAGTATGAGCGTCTTGGACCACGTTGTCGTCGCCACGGACAGCGAAGAAGTCGCTGAAGTTTGCCGATCGTTCGGTGCGCCGGTGGAGATGACCTCCACAGGGCATCCCTCGGGTACGGATCGTGTGGCTGAGGTGGCAGGACGCGCGTCACTTTCCGAATACGGGGTCATCGCCAATATTCAGGGCGATGAGCCCTTGCTCCAGGAACTCCACTTAGAGGCGGCCATCTCGCTGGTGCGGGACGACCACTGGGAGATCGGCACATGTGCTACGCCGGTCCTCGATGACGGCTCTCGCCGGGACCCCTCGGCCGTCAAAGTGGTCCGTGCCGCGAGCGGACGAGCCCTGTATTTTTCACGGGCGCCCATTCCGTACCAGCGTGATGGAAAGCCTTCGCCGGAGGATTTGGGGCGAGAGCCTTTCTTGCGGCATATCGGAATTTACGCGTATACACGGGACGCCATAGCACGGTGGGTAGCGATGGTGCCGTCGCCCCTGGAACGGTTGGAGAGTTTGGAGCAGTTGCGGCCACTCGAGGCCGGCATGCGGATCGGAGTCAGCGTCGTGGGAGCGGCGGATCACGGAGTCGATACGCCCGCAGATGTCGTGCGCATGGAGAGTGCGTTGGCCGGAACTGAGACCCTTAGCGTTTAGAAGGTAGGAAGATAGGAATGACGGATCCTGAAGTGAAACGAACGAAATACATCTTCGTGACCGGCGGCGTGGTATCCGGGCTGGGCAAAGGGATCACGGCGGCTTCTTTGGGGCGAATCCTCAAGGAACGGGGGCTGAAAGTGACGCTCCAGAAATTCGACCCCTATATCAACGTCGATCCGGGTACGATGTCTCCGTTTCAGCACGGCGAGGTCTACGTCACGGACGACGGCGCTGAGACCGACCTGGACCTCGGCCACTACGAACGCTTCACCGACGAATCGGTCTCGCAAGGCAACAGCGTCAGCGCAGGCCGTATCTATCAAGATGTGATCGCCAAGGAACGTCGGGGGGACTACCTGGGCGCCACGGTTCAGGTCATTCCGCACATCACGGATGAGATCAAGCGCCGGATTCGGAGCATGGCACCCGGGAACGACATCGTGATCACGGAGATCGGAGGCACGGTCGGCGACATCGAGAGCTTGCCTTTCCTGGAGGCTATTCGTCAGGTCCGACAGGATGAAGGCCGAGAGAACACGATCTTTATTCACCTGACGCTCGTTCCCTACATCGCCGCTGTGGGCGAACTGAAGACCAAGCCGACACAGCACTCGGTGCGGGAGCTCATGGAGATCGGGATCCAGCCGGACGTGCTCATCTGCCGATCCGAACGTGCGCTGGACCAAGGCACGCGCAAAAAGATTTCGTTGTTCACGAACGTGTCCATCGAGGGAGTGATCGAGGGTCGCGACGTCGATACGATCTATGAGGTTCCCCTCGAGCTGCGACGCCAGCGCCTCGACGATGTAGTGCTCGATCGGCTTGAAATCGAGGCACCGGCTACCGATCTGACCGAGTGGAGCCGAATGGTGGACAGCGTGAAACACCCCACCGCCGGCACGGTGCGTATTACTGTGGTGGGAAAATACACGGAGTTGGTCGATGCCTACAAATCGGTGCAACAAGGGCTGATTCACGGCGGCATCTCGAATGATGTGAGGGTGCAGATCAAGTGGGTGTCCTCTGAGAACTACGAAGCGGGGGCGCTGGAGCACCACTTCGACGGTTTCGATGGATTGTTGATCCCCGGCGGCTTCGGAGATCGTGGCATCGAGGGTATGCTGATGGCGATCGAGTGGGCTCGTAAAAACGGGCTCCCGTTCTTCGGGATCTGCCTGGGCTTGCAGTGTGCCATCATCGAGTTCGCCCGCAACGTATGCGGCATGACGGAGGCGAACTCGGTGGAGTTCGACCCCGACACAGTGGATCCTGTTATCTGCCTCATGGACTCCCAGCGGAAGGTCACGACGAAGGGAGGGACCATGCGGCTGGGCGAGTACGCCGCTTCCCTCCGGGAAGGATCCCGGGTTGAAGAGGTGTATGCCGATGGGGAGATCATGGAGCGGCATCGGCATCGCTACGAGGTGAACAACGAATACCGCGGACTCCTCGAGGGAGAGGGGTTGATCATGTCGGGCACTTCTCCCGACCAGGACCTGGTGGAGATGATCGAGCTTCCCGACCACCCGTGGTTCATCGCGTGCCAGTTCCACCCGGAACTCAAGAGTCGTCCGACTCGCCCCCATCCTCTCTTCGCCTCTTTCATCAAGGCGGCCGCGGCTCATGCCGCGCGTTCTCACACCGAAGCTGCCGTCGGCGTTGGAGAATAATGCTCGACCGCTTCACCTTGATTGCCGGTCCTTGCGTTCTCGAAGATGACGACCTCAACCTGGAGATCGGCCGACGGTTGGCGTGGCTTTCGTCCGCGCTCAGCGTGCCCGTGGTGTTTAAGGCCTCATTCGACAAGGCGAACCGGTCGAGGGCCGACTCGCCCCGGGGCCCTGGCCTGGACGGTGGGCTTGAGCAATTGCTACGTGTGAAGGACGAGACCGGTCTTCCGATCCTTACAGACGTCCACGAAGTTGAGCAGGTGGCTGCGGTCGCCCGCGTCGCGGATATCCTTCAAATTCCCGCGTTTCTTTGTCGCCAGACCGACTTGCTGCTTGCAGCCGGGGAGACGGGAAAGATCGTCAACATCAAGAAGGGCCAGTGGATGACGCCAGAAGACATGCTCGGCGCGGTGGAGAAAGCCCGAGGGGCGGGGGCGTCCGGCGTGGCGATGACTGAGCGGGGCACGTTCTTCGGCTATGGAGACCTGGTCGTCGATATGCGTTCATTTCAGCGCATGCAAGCTACGTGTGACGTGCCGGTCATCTTCGACGGCACCCACTCTGTTCAGCGGCCGGGCCGCGCTTCGGGATCCAGCGGTGGCGATCCGGACTTCGTAGCACCCCTCGTGCGCGCCTCCGTCGCTGCCGGGTGTGATGGCCTCTTCCTAGAGGTTCATCCGAATCCGGCGAGCGCTCCGTCCGATGGCGCCACGATGCTTCCACTGGCTCACCTGAAGCCTCTCATGGAGCAAGTCATCGCGATTCGAGCTACCGTGGCGGAAGTCGCCCCCGGGGTTCCTTCGCCCGCCGGCTGACGACGAGTGGCCGGTCCGTCGGGGGACATCGATCCCCGAGTA
Source organism: Gemmatimonadales bacterium UBA6960 (assembly GCA_963583605.1). Lineage (GTDB taxonomy): Bacteria > Gemmatimonadota > Gemmatimonadetes > Longimicrobiales > Gaopeijiaceae > UBA822. The sequence continues at coordinate 93 of CAUZVZ010000040.1, read as the reverse complement.
GCCGGTCGCATACGTCTGGTCGTACTCGACGTGGACGGAGTCTTGACCGACGGTGGTGTCTACATCGGCGCTTTGCCCGGCCAAGGCGCGATG
>CAUZVZ010000039.1:0-20240 GCA_963583605.1 Gemmatimonadales bacterium UBA6960 | reverse complement strand
GGTCGACCCGGGAGAGGAATTGGTGGGAACCGTGGGCGGCGGCTGTGGCGAGGGCGAAGTGATCGATGCCGCCCATGAGGTGATCCGTACCGGAACGCCTCAGATGGTGCGGGTGGACCTCACGGAGGACCTGATGTCTCTGAGTCCGGCCGTCTGTGGGGGCACGATGGAGATCTTCGTTGAGGCTGTAGGCTTTGAACGGTGATTGCCCGACGCTGGTGCAGATCCACTACCTGAGACCGCCAGACCGAGAGCAGATCTTCACGCAGCATCTCGTCTGGGGGGATGAGCAGGTGAAGGTCACGTACGCCGCCGACTTGAACTTGGAATCGCCCGTCAGGATTGCAGGAGACATCGTCCTCGAGACGGGCTCCGAGGTCGTGTGGTTCACCTTTCCCGGGGCCTGGCACGACATCGGGACTTTCCACCGCGCCGATGGCTCTTTCGTGGGGACCTACGCGAACATTCTCACTCCGTGCGTCTTCGAGGACTCAGGGGTCTGGCACACGACGGATCTCTTTCTGGACATTTGGATCGACTCGTCTGGGACGGTGCTCACCCTCGACGAGGAGGAGCTGGACGAGGCCGAGGCCAGGGGATGGATCACGCCCGCCTTGGGCCGCCGTGCCCGGGAAGAGGCCAGTGCGCTCGTGAGGCGGGCCGAGGCGGGTTCGTGGCCTCCGGCCGTCGTGGGAGAGTGGACGCTGGAGCGGGCGCGGGCGCGCGTGGGCTAGTTCCCGCCCTCTTCACTCATGAGTTTGTCGATGACCTCTGCGAAGCCCGCGAACTCGCCCCAACGATTCACGCGCGTGGCGACCCCGCCACCCTTGCTGATGAATACCGTGGGGGTACCGGAGACACCCAACTCGATGCCCAGACGCAGGTTGGCACTCACGACGTCAGCATGCCGATCACTGTCGAGGCACCCCGCGAACTGATCCACGTCCAAACCGATCGTGGCGGCGTACGTCTCGAATGCGTTCAGGGGCATGGACTGGCTCAACGACCAAGTGGTCTGGTGCGCAAACAGCTGGTCGTGAAACGGCCAGTAGAACTCGTTTCCTTGATCGAGCGCGCAGCGGGCGGCTCGGGCTGCCAAGAAGGAGTACGGATGGCCGCTCAAGGGATAGTCATGAAATACGAAACGCGCGGTGCCAGTTTCGACGTAGGCCAATTCCACCTGCGGCTTCACCAAGGTGGCGAACTGCTGGCAAGCAGGGCACTGGTAGTCCCCAAACTCCATGATCGTGATGGGCGCGTCCGGATCTCCCTTCTCGATGCCCGTCGCCAAAGAGACGAGTTCGGCCAGATCCTCGATCTCGCCGGTCACGATGCTCGCGGTGGCCACCGTTGCGGCGGAGCTGAAAGTGCCCTGGAGGGCCGACCATCCGACCGCGCCGACCGCGATTGCGCCCACCGCGCCCAGAACCACGTAAAAGCCCTTGAGATCTCCGCCGCCGTTGTCAGACATGAAGTCCACTCCACACATGGGTGCACGGCCGCTTCAGTGCCGCGATTAGTTGCCAACCCGCTACGCGGGCCACCGTAAGATGCTCCCGTCTGCGTATCACGGCAATTGCTGAATGGGACTCCTACTCGAGGAGGACCTCCACAACGCGGTCGACATCGGAGAAATCCTCGAACACGGCATCGGCCCCGGTCTCCTTGAGCTGCCACTCGTCGAAGCGGCCCGTCGCGACCGCGACGGTTCTGGTGCCGTGATGCTTTCCGCACTGGACGTCCCGAGGCGTATCGCCGATCACCACAACCGATTCTTCGGAAAACGTGATTCCCCAGGTGTCGACCGCACGGTCCACGGCGAATCCGGGGAGGTGGTCCCGGACCTCGTGGTCCGAGCCGTAACCTCCCACCTGAAAGTACTCGGCCAAACCTACCGAACCGAGCTTCAAGCGAGCCCCACGTACGATGTTGCCCGTCACGAGCCCCAGAGCGACATCTCCGGCCAGTCGGAGGGTCTCGACGAGCTCGCCGACTCCGGGGAGTAGCTTCATCGGATCGGCCATGATGCGAGACTCGAGCTCACTGATGTACGCGTCCCAGAGCGCCGGGAGTCCGGCGTCGATGACGGCGTCTTCGATGCCCGTCGCCGAGAGAAGGTCACGTGCGATCTGTGGATCGGTCTTCCCGGAAAAATCGTAGGACTCGATCGCCCCCACGCTCCCGAACGTGGCCATCATCGCGAGGCTGAAGGCTTCCTTGGCGGGGCCACCGCGCGCGAGGGTACCGTCGATGTCGAAGAGAATCAGCTTCCGCACACCGTGCCTCAGGGGCTGATCAGTATCGACGGGTCGACGTTGCCGCCACTGATTACGGCTACGGTCCTCCGGTTCTTGGCGTCCACCTGGCCGCTCCGAAGGGCAGCCACGGTGGCCGCCCCCGAGAACTCGACCACAAGCCTCAGCTGGAAGAGGAGGAAGGCCGCGGCCTCTCTGATCGGCTCCTCGTCCACCAGGACGATGTCGTCTACGAGATCGCTCACATGCCGAAAGGTGAGATCACCGGTTCGAACTGGGAGAAGGCCGTCCGCGATCGACTCACTCCGGTCCAGGGTCACCGGCTCACCGGCGTCCAGGGCCGCCTTCATCGACGCTCCGCCCGAGGGTTCGACGCCCACGATGCGGACCTCGGGGCGTAGGCGACGCAGAGCGGCAGCGCACCCGCTACAGAGCCCGCCGCCACCGACGGGCACCAGAACCGTGTCGAAAGCGTCCCAGTCTTCGGCGATCTCGAGCCCTACCGTACCCTGTCCCGCGATGATCCGCGGGTCGTCGAAGGGAGGCACCATGGCCAAGCCCTCGGCTTCAGCGATCCCTTCCGCGCGTACCCTTCGTTCGATCGAGGTGGTCCCCTCGAGTTCGACTTGGGCACCCAAGCGCTCCGCCCCCTCGCGCTTGACCGTTGGGGACGTCACCGGCATCACCACGACAGCCCGAATCCCATGGAGTCGTGCCGCCAGGGCGACGGCCTGTGCGTGGTTGCCAGAGGAGTAGGTGATGACGCCCCTCGAGCGGCTCTCCTCCGGAATCTGTGCGACGAAGTTATAGGCGCCCCGAATCTTGAAGGAGCCGGCCCTCTGAAGCGACTCGAGCTTGAGGCGGACATCGCCGTCCAGCTCACTCTGCAGGGCGGCGGCGGGGTACAAGGGTGTGCGTACTACGACCGAGCGGATGCGCTCATGAGCTTCCCGGACGGCGTCCAGCCCGACGAGGTCGTCAGTCACGCTCCTCGTCTCCAGGCTCACCACCGCCTTCGCTCAGGACATCCTCACCGCCACTCTCGATCTCACCGTCGACCTCACTCTCACCGTCTATGTCACCGTCAGAGCCGTTCTCCGGAAGTACGCGAGCCACGTCCATGACGGAGTCCCCCTTGTCGAGATTCACGAGGCGGACGCCCTGAGTCGCGCGACCGATCACGCGGATCTCGTCGATTCTCTGTCGGTTGATCACACCGTTGCGTGTGATCACCATGAGTTGGTCTTCCTCTATCACCGACTTGATGGCTACGACCTTACCGGTCTTCTCGTTGGTCTTCAGGTTGATCACACCCTTCCCGCCGCGGGACTGGAGTCGGTACGCGTCGATCTCCGAGCGCTTACCCATCCCCGACTCCGACACGACGAGTAGAGTCGCGTCTTCGCGGGCGACGACGACCATCCCGACCACGTAGTCTCCCTGGCCCAGACGTACGCCGCGCACACCCTCGGTCGTCCGGCCCATACTGCGGGCATCCGCCTCGTTGAAGCGGATGGCCAACCCGTTGCGTGTGGCCAGGATCACCTGGTTGTCACCGTCGGTGATTTGGACGTCGATGAGCTCGTCCTTGTCGCGGATGTTGATGCCAATGAGGCCGACGGATCGGACGTTTCCATACGCGGACAACGGCGTCTTCTTGATCTTGCCGCCCTTGGTGCAGAACAGGAGGAAGCGGTCCTCCGAAAACTCTCGCACGGGCACCACCGACGCGATCTTATCGGAGGGGCCGATGTTGAGCAGGTTGATGATCGGCTTGCCACGTGAGTGGCGGCTCGCGACCGGCACCTGCCAGACCTTCAGCCAATAACAGAGTCCCGACCGCATGAAAATCATGAGGTACTCGTGGGCGGAAGCGACGAAGAGGTGCTCTACCCAATCCTCCTCTTTGGTCACCATGCCCTTGAGCCCCCGGCCTCCTCGCCGCTGGGCCCGATACGTATCGACTTCGGTTCTCTTTACGTATCCCTCGTGGGATACAGTGATGACCATATCTTCGTCGGGGATCAGGTCTTCCACGTTCAGGGACGAGGCATCACCGATGATCTCGCTGCGACGATCGTCCCCATACTTCTTGTCGATGGCCGTGAGCTCGTCGGAGATGATTCCCATGCGCCGGCTCTTGCTGTCGAGGATCCCTCGGAGCTCCTCGATCGTGGCGCGGAGGGCGGTCAGCTCCTCCTCGAGCTTCTCCAACTCCAAACCGGTCAGTCTGGCGAGCCTCATGTCGAGGATCGCCTTGGCCTGGCGCTCGGTGAGCTCGAAGGATTCCTGGAGCTGGATCGATGCCGCTTCGGCGTCTCTCGACGCCTTGATGACCTTGATCACCTCGTCGATGTTGTCGACGGCGATCTTGAGGCCCTCGAGGATGTGCTCGCGCTCTTCGGCTTTGTTCAGGTCGAAGGTCGTACTACGCACGACCACGGTGTGCCGGTGATCGATGAAGTGCTCGAGTATCGCACGGAGCGGGAGCACGCGAGGCTCTCCGTCGACCAGAGCCAGCAAGATTGTGCCGAAGGTCGACTGCATCTGTGTGTGCTTGTACAGCCGGTTCAGCACGATCTGGGGAATGGCGTCCCTCTTCAGCTCGATCACGACACGGAGGCCGTCCCGGTCGGACTCGTCCCGCATGTCCCTGATGTCTGGAAGCTTCTTGTCTCGAACCAGGTCGGCGATCTGTTCGATCATACGGGACTTGTTGACCATGAACGGGATCTCGGTGATGATGATCCGGTCCATGCCGCTATCCATCTCTTCGATCGTGGCCTTGGCACGCATAACGACTCGGCCACGCCCCGTACGATAGGCGTCCTCGATGCCCTGCCTGCCGCAGATGTAGCCACCGGTGGGGAAGTCCGGGCCGGTGACGAGTCGCTCGAGCTCCTCCTGGGGGAGCTGAGGATCGTCGATCATAGCCTTGGTGGCCGATAAGATCTCACGCAGGTTGTGAGGCGGGATGTTGGTCGCCATCCCCACCGCGATACCAGAGCTCCCGTTGATCAGCAGGTTGGGTACCTTGGCCGGAAGAACCGTCGGTTCCTCGAGGCGCCCATCGAAGTTCGGCGTGAAGGCGACTGTTTCCTTGTCGATGTCCTCGAGGAGCTCCATCGCCACGGCCGTCAAGCGGGCCTCGGTGTACCGATAGGCGGCCGCCGAGTCGCCGTCGATCGAACCGAAGTTGCCCTGCCCATCGATGAGTGGATAGCGCAGCGAAAAGTCCTGCACCATGCGGACCAAAGAGTCGTAGACGGCCGAGTCTCCGTGAGGGTGGTACTTACCGAGAACCTCGCCCACCACGGTGGCAGCTTTCTTGTAGCCTCGGCCCGGACTCAGCCCCAACCCACTCATCGCGAAAAGGATTCTGCGGTGAACCGGCTTGAGGCCGTCACGCACGTCGGGAAGTGCCCGTTGCACGATGACGCTCATCGAGTAGTCGATGAACGACTCCCGCATTTCGTCCTCGAGGAGACGCTCTAGGACTTTCTCACCACCCGAGTGGGTTTCGTCGATTGCCATTTACTTTGCCTCGAGACAGGGCCGACCGGTCTCGGTCGGTGGGGTGTGTGGGACGCTGTGTGGGACGCTGAGAATACGGTCAGTGAACGCGTCGCCGGTGAGGAAAATTCGAATGGAGAGGACCTCGGGGATGCGTCTCAAAGAGGCTCCGCAAGGAGATCGTCGAACGAGCCTTAAGTCGTTGAAAATTAATGAAAAACAACCCTTTGGACAAGCCGAAGAAAGCCCCCTGTAGAGGCTATCGAACGGGGGGTTGAGCTCCCGGCCTCGGACGCCCTCGGCGCATCCCCCTGAGGAGCGACACGAAGCGTGGATCCGAGCGCAGGCCGTCCCAAACCGGATCCGTTCTGAGAGACATGAGTCGACGGCGTCGACGGCGTGACTGTAATGGTCGATTGCCGCCTAGAGTCCCTCTGCCGTTTGACGAGACTGCTCGAATCGGGCCTTCAAGGACTCGTCGTTGGCGAACGGCACACTGCTCGCGGGAGCGGAGGAGAGCATGGTCTCCCTCTGATCCTGTGTCAGCTCACCCTGAATCTCCAGAGCGATGGCCTCTGCCACTTCACTTTGGAGCGCCAACACGCCGGAAAAGCTGCGGTCATAGGTTTGGGACCAGACGTGCGTGTCGCTAGGTCCGTGAGTCAACTGTACCGTGATTCGGACCTCATCCTCCGCCCGTAGGACGGGTCCCTCCACGATCCCCTCCACGTTCAGCTCTCGAGCGATTTCAGGCATGGTCTTATCGCTCATGGCGTAGCGAGACATCGATGTTCTCGAGACCACCCTGATCGCCGGCAACCGGCTGAGCCGCTTGATCAATGCTTCATACATGCCGGCGGCGAAGTAGTCTTACTCGTCACCGTCGGAGAAATTCTGAAGAGGGAGGACCGCAAGGGACCGGATCGGCTCGTCGGGATCGTAGGTCGCGGGGATCACCGTGGGCCCGTCTCCCGCGGGAATTACTGTCGGCGCCTCGACCCCGGTTCGGAGCCACCACGATCCCACACCACCGACGGCCAGCAGAGTGATGGAGAGTAGCGCCAATCGAGGGACGAGACTCGTGAACGGCACCTCGGGCGCTCCATCGGCGTCCGCGGATGCGGTCACCTGAATTCCTTGCTCCGTCAGGTCGAAGACCCATGCGAGCGCTACGACAACGGGAAAGCCCAGCGTCGTAAAGACAACGACCAACCGGAGCGCCCATTCCGCCGAAAATGCCGGCAGAATGATCTCGCTGAGCTGGAGTACCACGAATGCGACGACGGCGTAGGCAACGGCCACACGCACCACATGCCGGCGGCGTAGCTCAGTCCAAAAAATACTCCAGCTTCGACCGTTGCTCACCCATGATTACTTACCGCCGCCACACGTGCCGCCGTGACTTCGTGCCATTACGTGATCACGAAAGGTCAAATTGCCATCAAAAGATTGCTTTCCCCAATCGGACGAATAAGATCGCGCAGGATCCGATTGATCATAGTTCAGAGAGCTAGTCGGCACCATTCGTTAAGAGAACTCTACGCAACGGCCACGAAGTCCGTGACCTCGGTCCAGCCGGCCTCCTCGAGAGTCTGCCGGATGTTTTCTCGTGCCCCCTCCTGACCCACCGCGGCGACGGAAAAGCCGTCCCTGTACTTATTGATGTGGGCAGGGCGTATGACGGTTGCCCCGTAAATCCGCTGTCCGATCTTTCGGGGATCTAACTCCACAAACGCGTTCAGGCCCCCCCCTTGTTCCAGCACCTCCCGGGCGACGGCTTTTCCGATCGGGCCCGCGCCCCAGACGATGATGCCGGTACGGTCTGCTGCGAGAGTCTTGAGGAGATAGTGGACCTTGCAGCGTCTGAACGCGTCAGGTGAGTATGCGGCGTCACACCGCGACGTTCGATCCTCGCGTTCTCGCCAGTGGACCAGGACACGATCGAGCGAACCCAGCTGGGCGCCCCCCATCCAGAGCCGCAGCAGAAGGTCGTAGTCCTCGGGCCATCCCCTGTCCACGTATCCCCCGGCCCTCTCCACCGCTTCCGCCCGCAGGAAGAAGGTGGGGTGGGCGAGTGGGCACTCGATGAAGATGTTTCGTGTCACGTCGTCCGGAGTTCGGATTGCGTTCAGCCACCGCTCGTAGCGTTTTCCGCCTTCTCGGACGTGCTGCCGGGGAAAGTACTGGATGCCCGCCCCACAGCCCGCGAGATCGGGCCGCTGCTCCAACCATGCCAACTGCTCAGCCAGGCGAGTGGGCTCGGCGATGTCGTCCGCGTCCATCCGGGCCAGATAAGCGCCCCGGGCATGTGCTCGCGCTGTTTCGAGAGCAGTCACGATGCCGAGAGGGGGCTGCCCGATCACGGTGACTCTCGGGTCTTCCGCTGCCCATGCCGCCAGGATCTCCGTACTGCCATCGCGGGAGCCGTCATCCACGGCGAGTACCTCGAAGTCAGCCAGGGTCTGCACCCGGAGCGACTCGATGCACTCGGGAAGGTAGGGCGCCGCATCCCGTACTGGGAGCAGCACCGAGACTACGGGCGAGTCAGTCATGCCAGGCGGTCAGTCATGCCTGGGAGTCACTCGCCAAGCCGGGCGTGAGCCCTAGGAAGCACGTCGGCCAGGCAGCGTCCAGTGACGCTCTCGGGCGTCGATGCCACGTCTTCTGGGCGGCCTATGGCCACGATTCGCCCCCCCCGATGACCGGCTCCCGGTCCGAGGTCGATGACCCAATCGGCCGTCTTGACCACGTCCAAGTTGTGCTCGATTACGACTACGGTGTTTCCTGCGCCTACCAACCGATCGAGGACGTGCAGCAGCTTCTTGATGTCGTCCCCGGACAAACCAGTCGTGGGCTCGTCCAGGATGTAGAGCTTACGCCCCGCCTTGCCGGAGACGCCCGCGAGTTCGCGGGCGATCTTGAGCCGCTGGGCCTCCCCGCCCGACAGTGTCGGCGCCGGCTGTCCGAGCCTCAGATATCCGAGGCCTACCTGTTGCAGGTGCCACAGAGTCTGCCCGAGTCGGTCCTGGCGAATGAAGAATCGAATCGCCTCGTCTATCGAGAGCTCCAGCACCTGCGACACATTTCGGCCCTTGTACAGCACGTCCAACGTCTCTGGCCGATAGCGTGTGCCTCGGCAGGTGTCGCAACGGACGTAGATGTCCGCCATGAAGATCATCTCGATTTCGACCTGGCCGGCGCCCTTGCAATCCTTGCAGCGCCCACCCTCGACGTTGAACGAGAAGTGGCCTGGGCCGTAACCCCGCTCACGAGCCAAGGGCTGGGCCGCGAAGAGTTTCCGGACCTCGTCCCACGCCTTGATGTACGTGACGGGATTGGACCGCGGCGTCCGACCGATGGGGGATTGATCCACCAAGATCACGTCGTCGAGTAGGGAGGCTCCGTCGAGGGAGTCGAACTCGCCGACGGTCTCGCCCAGGTGCTCCTTGGCGGTCGTGTCTCCGCCCCTCAGCTCTCGCTCCAGGGCCCGATACAGAATGTCGTGGACGAGCGTCGATTTTCCGGATCCGGAGACTCCAGTTACGACGGTCATCGCGCCCAGGGGTAGATCGATGTCGACATCCTGAAGGTTGTGCAGCCGACCGCCCCTGAGACTCAGATGATCCCCGTCCACGGGACGGCGGTTCTCCGGGACCGGAATCGCGGCTCGCCCCGATATGTAGAGTCCCGTGGCGCTGTCTGCCCGGGTGAGCTCTTCCGGAGTACCCTGGAAGACCACCTCACCCCCTTTGTCCCCCGATGCGGGTCCCAACTCCAGGACGTGGTCCGCGGCCCGAATGGCGAGCGGGTCGTGTTCCACGACGATCACCGAGTTGCCCGCGTCACGGAGTTGGCCCAGAAGCGAGAGAAGTGCAGTCGTGTCACTGGGGTGCAGACCCACGGTCGGCTCGTCGAGAACGTAGAGCGTGTCCACCAACCGGGATCCGAGCGAGTTGGCCAGGTTGATGCGCTGCGCCTCACCTCCCGAGAGAGTGCGAGTTTGCCGATCCAGTGACACGTATCCGAGGCCCACATCCACAAGAAACGCCAGACGGGCGATGAGCTCACGGAGTATGGTTTCGGCGATCCGGCTCTCCATTTCGCTCAACTCGAGGCTCGACACCCAGGTCTGGATTTCGTCGATCGGAAGCTTGCTGACGTCCGCGATCGAACGGTCGCCGATACGGATGTAGAGGGCGCGTGGCTGGATGCGCGCCCCTCCGCACGCGGCACACTCGTGGGGGCACTGATACTGCCGGAGAAACACACGGATGTACTGCTTGTAGCGCTTGCGTTCCCTGGAAATCAGGAACGGTATGACGCCCTTGAAGCGCTCCGCTCCGTAGAGCACTTCTTCCTTGAAGTCTTCCGGGAGGTCTCGCCACGGGCTGAACAGCGACACGCCTCTCGAGAGGGTGAAGGAGCGGAGACGGTCGCGCTCGCGATGGTAGCGGGGCTTGCTCCAGGGGTCCACCGCTCCCTCGTCGATGGACCGCGAGGGGTTGGGTACGATGAGATCGACGTCGTAGTCGAGCGTTGCCCCGAACCCCGTGCACGTCGGGCATGACCCATAGGGGTTGTTGAAGGAGAAAAGCTTGGGGGTGGGATCGAAGAAGTCGATCTCCGGATGCTTCGGGCAGCGAAAGTGCTCCGTGAATTGCAGACGCTCGGATGGAGGGACCGCCGACGTCTGCCCGCTAGCGTTTTCGTGGACCAGCACCACCGCCTCGCCCTCCCCCTCCACGAAGCAGGTGCTGAGCGAGTCGGCCAAGCGATCGCGGTCACCCGGGGAGGTCTTGAGGCGGTCCACCACGACCAGCGTCTCCGCCGCCTCAGTGATGTCGGGACCGGCGTGCTCGTAATCCGCCTCAGCGTCCCGTCCCTCTGTCCCGGAGCTTCCGCCGGCTGTCTCGGTGAGATCGACGAGCTGGCCGTCCGCGAGAACTCGCACGAACCCCATGGATCGCAGGTTCGCCGCGACGAGGTCGTGCTTCACTCGGCCGCTCAACTTCAGTGGGAAGGTGACCTGGATTCGGGTCCCTTCAGGCAGCTCCAGCACCCGGTCGACAGCCTCGGTCACCGTATCTGGACGCACCTGGTCTCCACACTCCGGACAGTACGTGCGTCCCACACGAGCCCACAGAAGGCGAAGGTAGTCGTACACTTCCGTAGCGGTTCCCACGGTCGATCGACTCGACTTGGTGGGGTTCTTCTGTTCGATGGCGACGGCGGGAGAAATGCCTTCGACGGAGTCGACGTCGGGCTTCTCCATCCGCTCCAGGAACTGCCTGGCGTATGTCGACAGAGACTCGACGTAGCGGCGCTGTCCTTCCGCGAACAACGTGTCTAGAGCCAGAGACGACTTGCCGGACCCGGAGGGCCCCGTGATGACGGTGAGGGTGCGCCTCGGGATATCGATGTCCAAGTTCTTGAGGTTGTGCTGGCGTGCCCCTCGGATGCGTATCCAGTCGTCCATGGGAGTTAATAGCACAGCAATTGTGGAGCGGCGCAACGCCGCTCTCGCTCGGAACAGACCTATGGGCGTCGGGTAGGCCGATCACCCCGCCCGACCTCCATCATTGACCCCGTGAGCGTACAGAAGAGTGCCGGGACCTCAGGACGACTTTCAGGATGAGGAGGTGCTCGGGAAGGCGTACGATGCCCGCTTGATGAAGCGGCTTCTCCGCTACCTGCGACCCTACCGGTGGCAGGTCTCTGGGGCCATCCTCCTGCTCATCGCTTGGTCATTTCTCCAGGTCGTGGGTCCGTGGCTGACGCAAATCGCCCTGGACGATGCCATTCCCGCAGGCGACACCGCTCTCCTCGCCAGGCTCGCGGCCGTGTTCCTGGCAGCACACGTCGCTGCGTTCTTTCTGCAGTACATCCAGACGGTGCTCACCACGTGGTTGGGCCAGCGGGTCATGTACGACCTGAGAACGGAGATCTTCGAGAAACTGCAGCGGCTGGATCTGCGCTTCTACGACCAGAGTCCCGTAGGGCGTCTCATGACACGAATCACCAGCGACGTCGAGACGCTGAACGAGCTCTTCAGTTCCGGCGTCGTGGCCGCGTTCGGGGACGTGTTCACTCTGACGTTTATCCTGTCGGCGATGGTCTACATGGACTGGAGGCTCGCGCTCGTCACCTTCAGCGTCCTCCCGTTCGTGGCCCTCACGGCCTTCCTGTTTCGGGCGAAGATTCGAGTCGTTTACAGGGATGTGCGGGTGCGTTTGGCCCGTATCAACGCCTATCTGCACGAGCGCATCACGGGAATCGCGGTGGTCAAGCTGTTCAACCGGGAAGAAGCCGATGCACGGCGACACGGTGAGATCAACCAACACTACCTGGAGGCGCACCTCCGCTCGATCACCTACTACGCGCTCTTCTTTCCGATCATCGAACTCTTCACGGCCATCGCCCTCGCGCTGATCATCTGGAGGGGTGGAGTATCGATTCTGGAGGGAGCGCTCACGGTCGGAGTCCTCGCCGCGTTCATCCAGTACGCCCGCCGCTTTTTCCGTCCCATCCAGGACCTGTCGGAGAAGTACAATCTGCTTCAGGGCGCGATGGCGTCCTCCGAGCGGATTTTTCGTTTACTCGATCGGCCGATCGAGACGACTGATCCCGAAGCTCCCGTCGATCTCCCGACCCCGGTGCGGGGGAAAATCGAGTTCCGGAACGTCTGGTTCGCCTATGGCAAGGATGACCTGGGCGAGTGGGACTGGGTGCTGAAGGGGGTGACCCTCACGGCTGAACCCGGTGAGCGTCTGGCCATCGTCGGGCATACGGGAGCAGGAAAGACCACCATCATCAACCTGCTCATGCGCTTCTACGAGCCTCAGACAGGGGAGATTCTGCTCGACGGTGTACCCATCGAGCGATTGCGGCTCGACGACCTTCGCGAACACATCGGTTTGGTGCTCCAGGACGTGTTTCTCTTCAGTCAGGGCGTCGGCTACAACATCCGACTAGGGGCCGAGGGCATATCGGAGGATCGCGTTCGTGAGGCGGCGGAGCGGATCGGCGCGGCGTCGTTCATCGAACGCCTTCCGGACGGGTACGATCAAGAACTCGGGGAGAGGGGTGCCTCGATATCGGTCGGGGAGCGCCAACTCGTCTCGTTCGCGAGAGCGCTAGCGTTCGATCCTCAAGTACTCGTCCTGGACGAGGCGACGAGCTCGGTCGACTCGGAAATCGAAGCTCGGATCGAAGAAGCCACTAACGAGCTGATGGCGGGTCGGACGTCGATCGTGATCGCGCACCGACTCTCGACGGTGCAAGGAGCCGGCCACATCATCGTCCTCCACCACGGGGAGCTCGTCGAGTCGGGGACGCACGAAGAGTTGCTGGACGCAGAGGGTCTCTATGCCCGGCTCCACGAGCTGCAGTTTACGAGGACGCCGGCGGCCTGAAGCGCGGACGGCTGCCTGTGGCTCGGTGGGACAGATTTCGGCTGTTGCACTGTCATAGGCTGTGTGCGCATCTTCTGCGCTCATCTCAGACGCTGTCACTTTCATGAAGCGGTCGAGTGAAACACCCCCCATGATGCGACTCAAGCCACAGACAATCCCTAGAACCTGTCCCGAGCCGGAGATCTTCAACGAGCTCGTGTCGTTGGACGGCATGGCCGTGCTCGAGCTCGGGTGTGGCGCCGCCGAGCTGACACGCATCATTGCTACCGAGGGGAGCGGTCGGTCGGTGGTGGCTTTCGAGATAGACGAGGTCCAACACGCGCTCAATCTCCAGATCGAGGATCTCCCGAACGTGATCTTCGCACTGGCTGGGGCCGAATCGATTCCGGCCGTCGACGACACGTTCGACGTCGCGTTCATGTTCAAGTCGCTCCACCACGTACCCGTCGAGCTCATGGGCTTGGCGCTGGATGAAATTCGACGCGTTCTCGTGCCGGGCGGACTCGCCTACATCTCCGAGCCGATTTTCGACGGCGACTTCAACGAGGTGCTCCGCCTGTTTAATGACGAGAGCCAAGTGCGGGCAGCCGCGTTCGACGCGATCAAGTGGGCCGTGGACTCTGGATCTTTCGAGTTGGTGTCCGAGACGTTTTTCAAGACACCTAGGATTTTCGCGAATTTCGCTGAGTTCGAGGATCGAGTGATTGGCGCCACTCACTCCTGCTTCGAGTTATCCGACGAGCTCCGTTCGGAGGTCCGGTCCCGTTTCGAGCACCATATGACGGATCAGGGGGTGCATTTCTTCCCGCCCAATCGGGTGGATCTACTGAGGAGGCCGCTGTAATTCGAAGGGACGCTGCAGTCACGTTCGTCTTTGTCGTAGTGACCGCCGCCTTGTCGGTGATGATCACGGCCTGTGGCGACACCCGTAACGGATCGGTGCCAGGATCGGACATTGCACCCGGAGATTGGCCGAACTACGCTCGGGACCTCGGAGCGAGTAAGTACTCCCCCCTCGATCAGATCGACACCGACAACGTCGCGGGGCTCGAGGTCGCATGGAGCTGGGAGAGCGCGGACTACGCGCTCGAAGACCGGTTTCCCGAGTTGACGGTGAACAACAACTACCAGGTCACGCCGATCAAGGTCGGCGAGCGACTCTACGTGGCGACGAACCTCGGGCAGGCCGCGGCGCTCGACCCGGCGACCGGGGATCAGCTCTGGTTGTTCGATCCGTACGCCACCGGGTTAAGGGATCGGCCAACCGGCCGAGCGAACCGCGGCGTGGCCCATTGGAGCGAGCTAGACGACAGCTCGGCGGATGTGTCGGGTGGCGCGACCGATGAGCGGATTTTCCTCGGCTCGGGCGAGCTCCTGATTGCGTTGGACGCCGCCACGGGCCAGCCCGTGCCCGGCTTCGGCTCCGCTGGCGCGGTGGATCTCTCCCGGGACCCCGACCCCCGCGTCGAGACGTTCGTGTGGACGTCGGCTCCGCTCGTGGTCCGGGACGTCGTCATCGTGGGTGCCAGCTCCATGGTGCCCAACCGCAATTGGATGACGGCTCCGCCCGGATACGTGCGGGCGTACGACGTCCGTACGGGAGCGCTCAGGTGGCGCTTCAACCCGATCCCCGAGCCGGGAGATCCGGCGCTAGAGACGTGGGCCGACTCGTCGTGGGCCTATTCCGGAAACGGCAACGTGTGGACGCTGCTGAGTGCGGACGAGGAGCTGGGCCACGTCTACCTGCCCCTCAAGACCACGACGAACGACTGGTACGGGGGGCACCGGCCCGGGGACAACCTCTACGGCGAGAGCGTCGTCGCCGTCGACGTGGAGACGGGCGAGCGGGTTTGGCACTACCAGATGGTCCACCACGGGCTCTGGGACTACGATCCGCCCGCTGCGCCGAACGTGCTCGACGTGACGGTGGACGGGAGGCGGGTGAAAGCGATCGCCCAGGTGACGAAGCAGGCGTTCGTGTTCACGTTCGACCGACAGACGGGAGAGCCTATCTGGCCGATCGAAGAGCGCCCCGTGGCCCCGTCACCCGTGCCCGGGGAGATCGCTGCAGCCACGCAGCCGTTCCCCACGCGGCCCGCTCCGTTCGACCTCCAAGGCATCACGGTAGACGACCTGATCGACTTCACCCCCGAGTTGCGGGCCGAAGCCGAGGAGATCGCCTCGGGCTTCGTGTACGGACCGATGTTCACACCGCCCACGGTACGGGACGATCGCCCCGGTGGGACCCAGGGCACGATTCTGATTCCAGGTTGGGTGGGAGGCGCGAACTGGGGCGGAGCCGCGGTCGATCCCGAGACGGGTATCCTCTACGTCCCGTCGGTCACGTCGCCCAACGTGACGGCACTGGTCCCTCCCGAGAATCCCGACAGCTCGGACTTCCGGTACGTCCGGGGACTTCCGCGCGAGGTGCCGATGCCCGGGGGGCTTCCCCTCCTGAAGCCTCCGTACGGGCGCATCACGGCCATCGACATGAACACGGGGGGGCACCTCTGGATGAAGGCGAACGGCCCAGGCCCGCGGGACCATCCCGCGCTCGCGGACCTCGAGCTTCCCTGGCTGGGGCAACGGGGCCGTCCCGCTCCCATGCTCACGAAGACGCTCCTTTTTGTCGGTGAGGGCTCGGAGGGGGCCCTTTCCATCCTACCCATCGCCGGCGGGCCCATGTTTCGGGCGTGGGACAAGCGCACCGGGGATGTGGTATGGGAGATGGAGCTCGACGCGGGCACGTCCGGGGCTCCGATGACCTACATGGTGGACGGCAAGCAGTACATCGTGGTGGCGATCGGCGACTTGGAGACGAAGGGTCGGATCGTGGCGCTCGCGCTGCCGTAAGGGCGAATCTCCACCCGCTATCCCCACTGCTCCTCCTACCGCAGGAAGATTGCCTTCGGGATGTACCCCGTGATGACCTGCGTCAGGTCGACCACCTCGCTCACCCGGAAATCCACGGCGATGCTCGCGAGCGAAAGCGCCTTGGCGGGGTTCAGCTCCTTTTCTTCCATCAAGAAATTGACGACCTCATAGACGGCGTGCCTGGTGGCTCGGTCGAGATCGAGGTCGATGCCCATGATCATGTAGTGCTCATCGTTCTCGGCGCGTGGCCACGAGATATCGACGTCCTTGTGCACGATGAAACGGAACACGCCGGCGAGTGACTGCTCGATCGCCGTCCCGCTCACTTCGCCGTCGCCCTGGGCACTGTGCGGGTCGCCCGTATAGAAGAGCGCGCCGTCATGGAACACGGGCAGATAGAGGGTCGTGCCGGCCTTGAGGTCCTTCACGTCCATGTTGCCGCCGAAGGGCCCCGGGGGCCTCGAGCTCTGCACACCGGGCACCGTCACGCCGGGCTCTCCCACGACGGGGTCGGGCGCGACGGCCATGATGCCCATGAAGGGCTCGAGCGGCACCTCGATGCTCGGCGTGAAAAACGCCACCTCACGCCCGTTCGATATACCGCTGCGGATCACGTGTCGCGTTCCGGGCTCGATGTCCAGCACGGGCATGCCCTCCTCGTAGCCGGGATAACCGGATGAGAACACGCCGCCGCCCGAGCTCGTGTTGTTGATCCCCCAGTTCATGCGCGTCTCGAGGGAGAGGATTTGCACCTCCAGCATGTCGCCCGGCTCGGCGCCTTCGACGTAGATCGGTCCGGTGATGACGTGACCGCTCCGTCCCTCCCGGGCCCGTCCCTCTCTCGAAGCCCAGAAATCCAGCACGTCCTGATGGATGTCCTCGGGTCCCACGTCGTATTCGGCGAGGTACTCCACCGGTTCGGCTCGCTGGGTAGCCCCTGCGTGCGTAATCGTGTTGATGCGGACGGTCTCACCCGACTGAATCCTCAGCACGGGCTCCTTGTCGATCGGGAACCACCCCCAAGCCACGTTCTCCGGGGTCGACGGCACGAAGTGATCGGCCTCGATGTTCGCGCCGTTGGCGGTGGAGGGACCACCGTCCGACGCAGTGCAGGCCGTGAGGACCAGCGCGGCGAGACAGGATGCCACGAGAGAGAAGAGGTGGGTCGGGGACATTCTCGACGGACAACCTGTTCCTGGTGACGACACGTTCACCTCCACTCGGTTCGCATTGGCATGGGGTCTGGTCACGTCGAGGGGACAGAAGCGGAAGATCCTCGGGTGGCCGTAGCCCGTACGATTAGGGCCGGTGGGCGAGGGCGCAAGCCTAGCTCATCCGATCAGCGCCGGACCCCCAGCGTATCGGTCTGCATCACCACACCCGTGGTGTCCGCAGCCGCCTTTTCCCGCTGCAGTCGCTCGGCCTCGGCGCGAGCCAACGCTTCGGCTTCCGCAAGGGCTTCTGCCTCGGCCTGCATGGCCGCGTAGCGCTCCGATACCGGAACAATGCGGCCGCCCACTCGAATGGTCGGCTCCATACCCTCGGGATAACCGGCGGCTGGGGCGAGCGCGGCCTCCGTGTAGCGGCTGGACGCATTCCACAGCACCCACTCGCGGATTCCGGCGTCATACGTCGCCTGGATCTGCGCGCGCACCTCCGGGGCTCCATAGCGGGGCGATCCAAGGGTGAAGTCCTGGAGCCAGGGCCGAGTGGTACCGGCCCCCTCGATCGCGTCGGAGCGCCTGAGGCCCGAGCGCAGGGCGGCGCGAATGATCTCGTACGGGTGTCCGTTGGGATCCTGGATACCGAAACTTCCCGCCCAGTAGTGGGACGGATAGACCATCGGCAGAGCCACGTCCACGCTTCCGATGAATCGTTCCCAGTACTGGCCGATCCCGATGTCGCTGGTGGCCGACGTCGTGGCACCGAACACATCAAGCGTCATCTCCACGCCCGACTCCGCCAACTCGGCGCGGGCGTACTCTAGAAACCCTTCGACTGCGTCCCTTCTCGTGCGTCCGTCGGCACCGGGGAAGACAGCGCGGTCCAGATCCGCCCTAGGGGCGTCGGGAAAGCGCAGGTAGTCCCACTGGATTTCCGGGAAACCGGCTGCCGCGACTTCCTTAGCCAACTCCACGTGGTATTCCCACAAGGTTCGATCGTGGAGATTGGCCCAGATCAGCCCTTTGCTGTCCACCCAAACACCGCCCGAAGTGTCCTGCACGGCGAGCTCGGGGCGTGCCCGGATGAGGAGGGGATCCTTCACGATCACAATCCGCGCGATCGGGTAGATGTCGGCCTCGTGAAGTCTTTCGAGGAGCCCTATGAGGTTGCGGATGCGAATCTCTTGGTCGGCACCTACTTCGCGCGCCATCGCCACCGACGTGGCATGACTCACGTAACCGGTGGCGTCCTTGATATCGATCACGAGGCTATTGACCTCGGTGCGCGTGGCGATGTCGATGAGGCGCTGGGAGCGCGCTCTCGAGCCCGCCCCCCACGCGTTTATGTAGAGTCCCTTGACCTCGGCGGGCCTGGTGAAAACGAGGCGCTCCTCAGGGAGGACCAAGCGGGACACTGCGGTGCCCGAGCCGGCTCGAGCGGTTGCGGCCGGGAAATTCTCGAGCATCGAGTCGTCCGCGAGCCATGCCAACCTCTTCTCTCGGGCGCTCAACTGGGGCACGGTGTCCGCGTCCTCCGCCGTCGCCTCAGCGTTGTCGCTAATTGATTCACCGTTGTCGGCTGCGGGTGCCGCGTCGTCGGTTGTCCGCTCCGTGTCGTCGACCGTCGATTTCGTCTGGTCGGCTGTCGACTCCGGGTCGGGACCTACCACATCATCGCCGTTCGAATCGACGACGATCGGCGCTGTCAGCTCAACGGGTGGCCCGGTGGCGCCATCCGGTGAGGGAGAGACTGGCTTGAGGTCGACCTGTGCTAGCCGCGGGGCCTCAGATGATTCGGGTCCATCAGGCGCTTGGGTTGACTCGAGCGTTTCCTCCGCCGTGGCTGCGGAGTTCCGAGCTGATGTGTCGGATTGGTCCCCGCAGGAAGTGATGAGCGTGGAGCACGCCAAGAAGCACACGACCAAGCGGAGCGTTCGGATGGATGAAATCCGCATCATGTACTCTCAGAGAGGTAGGAAATCACGAGGTCGGCGGTCCGGGTGGCCGCACCGCGGTGCTCCTCAATATAGCCTGCTGCGCGCCGACCCGCGTGTACTATTTCCTCCGCATCATCCAGCCATCTCCGTAGCTCTCGCACCAGGGAGTCACCGTCGCTGGCCACTCGGGCCCCCTCGATGGCAAGAAGGCGAGATGCCGAGTCGGAGCCCTGATAGCGTGGGCCGAAGAGAACCGGCACGGAAGCGGCTGCGGGTTCCAGAACCGAGTGGAGTCCATGCGCGTGAAATCCCCCCCCCACGTAAGCGACCGTGGCGACTGCATACAGGTCGGCGAGGACACCCACGCGCTCCACCAGCACCGCGTCGGTCCCGTCGAGCTCTCCCAACCGTTCGGCGTCCGCGAGTAGAGTCGGTGTCCAACCGTCTAGTACGAGTCTCCTCTTCAGGCCCTCGAAGTCACAGCGACCTGGCTCGTGGGGCGCGAGAATCAGCCGGAGGTCCGGGTTGGTTCGTCTCACTTGGGCGAGAGCTGGGAATAGCACGGCTTCGTCCGACTCCCACGTGGACCCGGCGATCAGTATCGGCCCGGGCTCGTCCACAATCGGCCCTCGCTCGTTCCTGAACAGGCGCATGTGGGGAGCGTCCAGATCGACCCCCGACGCGCGACTCCAGGCTGAGTCGATTCCCGGATCTCCTGTGACGACGATCCGGTCGGTCGGGACTCCGAGGCGACCGAACCGTTCTCCGTCCTCCGAGGAAATGGCCGCCACCGCTGCGAGACTCGCGAAGGCCGGAGTGAGGACGGCCCTCGCGGGCCAACGCAGTCTGCCCGCCCCCTGGGACAGCGTCCCAGCGATCAACAGCGTCGGCACTCCACGGACCCCGGCCTCGGTCGTCAGCGTTGGCCAGACTTCCTTCTGCGTGAAGAGGAGCACGGAGGGACGGAGGGCGTCCAGGACCGACCCCATCGTGCGCGGTAGGTCCCACGGTAGATAAGAGGTGACGTCAGCCGGATACGTCGACGCCATGGCTTCGGCCGATGGGGAGAAGAAGGTGAAGGCGACA